>CALLYN010000724.1 GCA_937858455.1 uncultured Kouleothrix sp. | reverse complement strand
CGGCGGCACGCCCGGTGCGGGCGGCATGCTGGTTGGCAGGCGCGTATCGCTGCGGCGCTGGCCTCCCCTGCCGACCGAGCGCACCGCCGACACCACAATGCTCAACAGCACAAGCCCGGCGATCAGCCACGGCAGCAGATTGCTCGGCAGCGACACCGAGCTGCCAAGCGTCTGCCGCAGCAGGTTCACGATCGGGCCGCCGGCGACCACCAGCAAAAAGATCAGGCCGCTGATCGCCGAGCCCCAGTTGATCCCTTTTTTCTTCTCGTCGCGCATGGCATGCTCCTTCCGACGCCGCACATTCTAGCATATATCGCGGTCGCAGCGCCGGGGCGGCAGCGACACAGGCTCACGCGCCGCCGCGCCACTGGTGGGCGCCGCCGTCGTCGTGGTGCACCAGCAGCAGCAGGCCCGCGCGCAGGCTAACGCGGCCGGGCGGATCGAGCAGCACATTGCTAATGCCGCGCGCCCGCTCGAAGCCAAGCGTCGCATCGTCGAGCGGGTACTGCAGGCCTTGGGTCGTAATGCCGTGGGCCGGGCCGGCCAGCGGGATGAGCGACACAGTATCGCCGCGCTGGCCATCGATCGCCGCTGTATCGCGCACAAGCAGGAGCGTCTGGCCATCGGCCAGCAGCCGCACCCGCCGGCCGGCAAGCTCGGGCAGCGCCAGCAGCGCCACGTTCGCCAGCGTGTGATCCCAGCGCCCGCCCAGCGCGCCGATCACGTCGATCGCGCTCGCGCCGGCCGCGGCGGCATACAGCAGCGCAAGCTCCAGATCGGTCTCGTCTTTGTCGCGGCGGAAGCGGCGCAGCTCGGCGCCGCGCGCTGCCAGCTCGCGCAGCGCCGCATCGTCGAGCGAGTCCATGTCGCCAATCACAATATCGGGAGCGCGGCCCAGCCGCAGCAGCGGCAGCGCGCCGCCATCGGCCGCCACCAGCCGGTCGGCGGCGCGCACCTGTTCCACGAATGGCGTGGCGTCCAGGTCGGGCGCGTTGGCGGCGATCACCATATACATGCAGATTCCTAGCCTTGTTAGCACAGATACGCCGCTATTATACCAAGCCGGGCGCACATCCGCCGCATCTACAATACGTATTAGGCATCAGAGTGGCAAATGTGAGTTGCGCATCTCGCTACATATGGTATGATAATAGACCGCGCGTGGCCCCGTATCTCCGCCACGCGCTCAGGCGGTCTCTTAACACATCCGAAGACAACAACCGATTAGCAGCACGCGCCAGGTCGCGCGTACTGTGCCGAGCGCCTCGTGCTGCGGTACACCACGGAGTGGATGGGTATGTCGAAGATCCTTGTGGTGGAAGATGATCCGATGAACCGCGATATGCTGATCCGTCGGCTGCTCTGGGAGGGCTACGAGGTCATCACCGCGGTGAATGGTGAGCAGGCGATTACCATGGCCTGCGACCAGCTGCCCGATCTGATTCTGATGGACGTAGGCATCCCGGTGATCAACGGTTGGCAGGCCACGCGCACGCTCAAGGCGCACGCCAGCGCCGGCTCGATTCCGATCATTATTCTCACGGCCTACGCGATGTACGAAGAGCGAGTTGCCTCGCTCGACGCCGGCTGCGACGACTACGAGACCAAGCCGATCAACTTTACCCAGCTGCTGGTGAAGATGCAGCGCTACCTGAGGCCGGCAGTCGCCTCATAGCCGCGCGTTGACGCCCGCACCCCATATCCCTTCCCACTCTTCCGTTTCGGCCGGCCGCCACAGCTCGGCAACGTCGTGGGCCGAAACCAGTAAATCAAACGTAGTTGGAATAAAGCAGACCCGCCGCAGCCGCCGGCTGGGCACCGGCACCGCCAGCCGCTCGAGCGGGCCAAGCGCGAAGCAGTAGTAGCGCTGGCTCGCGCGTGGGTGCGCCGGCTCGTCGGGCAGCAGCGCAGCGCGCTTGCGAATGCTCACCGCGCGCACGGCGGCGTAGTAGCGCACTGCCCAGCGCTCGTCGCCGAATACTGCCGTCTGGTAGAAGGCCAGGTACTCGGCCTGCATGGCGCGCGGCGCACGCGCCAGCGGGATGCGGTACCAGCCCTCGTCGCGCGCCGCCGCCAGGTCGCGCTGGCGCGTCAGCACCACGACCAGCACGCGCGCGCCGGCCACCGCGTCGTCCATCAGGCCACCTCCTTGGCAAGCTCGGGGGCCAGGCGGCGCAGGTCGTCCATCAGGCCACCTCCTTGGCAAGCTCGGGGGCCAGGCGGCGCAGGTCGTCGCGCAGGCGCAGCAGCGCCAGGTCGGCCGCCTTGGCCTCGAGCATGATGTCGAACTCGGGCAGGCCGCGCGCGGCGCGCAGCAGCCCGATCAGCTCGAATGGGTTGGCGAAATCGGCGTGCTGCCCGAGCTGCGGCGCCAGTACCCGCTGCTGCGCGCCACGCCGCGCCGGCAGCACGTGCGCCTCGGTGCGCTGCGAGCTGAAGTGCAGCTTGGGCCGCACGCCGCGCGGCCAGCTCGCTAGCGCCAGCGCCAGCGCCGCGCCCAGCGGGATGCCGGCCGGGTCGTTGATCTGGTGGTGCAGGCTGTCGAGCACGATCGGCGCACCGGTGATCTGGTGCAGCCGCAGCAGGTCGGCCAGGCTAAAGCAGTCTTCGTCGTGCTCAAGTACGATCCGCCGCCGCGCTGGCTCGGGCAGGCGCTCGTAGCGCGCCGCGAAGCGCTCGAGCGCGGCCTGCCGATCGCCGTGCGCGCCACCCACATGCAGCACCAGCACCG
>CALLYN010000723.1 GCA_937858455.1 uncultured Kouleothrix sp. | reverse complement strand
CTGTGAATTGAAACATACTTAGAGGAAAAGAGAACCATGCGTGCTATACGACCTTTAACAATTACGCTGCTGCTGATCATGGCAGGCGTGTTAGCCGCGTTTCTGGCCGGAGCATTCGGCGTGACGCCAAACCCGACGGTGGCGAGCACGCCGACGGCGCCGGTGCCGGCATTCAAACATATCTTTGTGATCATGCTCGAAAACAAAGCCTACGACGAGATCGTCGACAGCAGCAACGCGGCGTATATCGCCAAGCTCGCACACCAGTATGCGCTGGCCAGCCAGTTCTACGGCGTCGGGCACCCAAGCCTGCCGAACTACATCGCGCTGACCAGCGGCGACACGTTCGGCATCACGCGCGATTGCAACGACTGCTTCTTGAACCAGCCCAACCTGGCCGACCAGATCGAGGCCAGCGGCCGCAGCTGGAAGGGCTACATGGAGTCGATGCCGAGCGCGTGCTTTGTCGGCGACGCGCCACCGCTGTACCGGCAGAAGCACAACCCGTTCATCTACTACGACTCGATCCGCAACAACCCGGCGCGCTGCGCGCGGATCGTGCCGTTCAGCGAGTTTGCCAGCGATCTGCAGGCGAACACGCTGCCGGATTTTGTGTGGATCACGCCAAACATGTGCAACGACGGCCACGACTGCCCGGTGAGCAGCGCGAACGCCTGGCTCGAGCAGTGGATCCCGCAGATCCTCGCGTCGCCGGCGTGGAAGGACAATGGCGCGCTGTTCCTGACATTCGACGAGGGCGAGAAGGCCGACGACGGCGGCTGCTGCCAGTACGCCACCGGCGGGCGCATCGCCACGCTGGTGATTTCGCCGCTGGCCCGGCCGGGCTACGAGTCGACGGTGGGCTACACGCACTACTCGCTGCTGCGCACGATCGAGTCGGCGTGGCAGCTGGCGCCGCTGGGCCACGCCGCCTGCGATTGCTCGCCAACCATGGCCGATTTCTTCACGAAGGGCGCGGCGACGCAGTAGGGCAAGAAAGTCGGGGGCGGCTTCGCCGCCCCCGAATTCCCACCATCACACCATACAGCACGTGTTTAGGCGCATATTGAGCCATGCCCTACTCGCCGAGCGCGCGCTCGATCCGCGGGTCGGGGATGAACCACATCAGCGCTACCAGCACATACAGCGCGCAGGCGACCCAGCGGTTAACGAAGGCCAGCGGCACTGCGATGGTATACATCAGCATCGACAGCAGGCCCTTCACGTCGATGCCGACCGCCGAGGCCAGCAGCGAGTCTTTGCCGTTGGCGGCGATCAGCGTGCGCTCGAGGATATAGTAGGCCACGCCGCACATCCACAACACCGCGCCATACAGCGCCACCGGCCAGGCTGCGAAGCTGTTCTCGCCCATCCAGGCCGAGGTAAATGGGATGAGCGAGAGCCAGAACAGCTGAAACAGGTTGGCCCACAGTGCCCCGCCGCTCACGCGCTTGCAGCTATGCAGCAGGTGGTGGTGGTTGTTCCAGTAGATCCCGACATACACAAAGCTCAGCACATAGCTCAGAAACACTGGCACGAGCGGCAGCAGCTGCTCGGGCGTGGCCACGCCCTCGGCGTGCGGCACCGCCAGCTCGAGCACCATGATCGTAATGATAATCGCGAACACACCATCGCTGAACGCCTCAAGCCGGCCCTTGCTCATTGGGTGTACCTCCTTGGCTCTTGCGGCCGAGCTGCGCCGGCGCAGAGCGCTGTATATGGCGGAGCGCATCGGAAACACTGCCTGCCGCGCGAGGCGTGCGGCGCAGGCACGCATACCAGCCCGCAGCCCTGCGCGGGATGGCGGCAACAAACGGGCGCGAGGCGCGATCAAGCCGAGGCGGTAGACTGGAGGAAGCCGGCCAGCGCCCGAGACAGCTCGGCGGGGGCTTCTTCCTGCACGTAGTGGCCGACGGTATCGAGGCGAAGCGTGCGGGCGCCGGGAAAGGCGCGCTGCCACTGCTTCAGCTCTTTTTCCCTGAAGGCGATGTCTTTCATGCCCCAGACGATCAGCGTGGGCGTATTGCGCAGCGCGCCGATCTTGCCCCAGATCCCAGCCAGCCAGGCCGTCGAGCCGACGATCTGGCGCGGAAACACCATGCAGCCGGTGCGGTCGGCCGGGTTAGCGAGCGGGCGCAGGTACTGCTCGTGCGTGGCCGCGCTCAGCCGGCGATTATCGCCAAATGCCTGGCGCATAACCGACGTGGCGAAGAAATTATAGCGCCGGATGAGCATGCGGCCGATCGGGCCGCCCATGATGCCGCTGAAAAGGATATAGTAGGGGTCGCGGTTCACCGGCCAGGCCCAGCTATTCATCAGCACAATCCGCGCGACATTCTCGGGGTGCGCGGTTGCGTAGGCCAGGCCGAGCGGGCCGCCCCAG
>CALLYN010000722.1 GCA_937858455.1 uncultured Kouleothrix sp. | reverse complement strand
AGGCTGTGGGCGGCGAAGGTACGGCTCATCACATGAAGATCGACCGGTGCACACCGCAATGACCACCACGTTGTTGCTGACTTCAAGAAGTCCGTGATCCCCCGGAAGGACGCAGTAGGCCGAACGGCTCATTTCCTTCAAGCCATATCACTCTGCGTGGTGGACGCGACGATGCACTGCACGTGATCGAAACCGTCAACCTCCAGCAGATGATCCCGACCTACCGGCGCGACACCGATGACATCACCGGTGCGGTTCGGATGGCCTCGATCGAGATGGTCAGCATGGAGCAGATGCCGGGTGGCAAGTTCCAGATCACCGTGAAGACGGTGGCTGGCTCGGAGTACTTCGTGACCCCGGTGCTGCCGAATCTGCACATCGGCCGCGAGGCACTCGAGGCCTACCGCGCCCGGCTCGGCGGTGAAGAGCCGATGTACCCGGTGCCGGACTTCATGCCTCGCAACGCAACGGCCGACGCCGACCTGCTGGCGGCCTGGAGCGGCGGGCGGATCGGCTGGGCCATCCACATGATCGCGCACCCCGACGAGCTTGAAGCGCGCCAGGGCCAGCTCGACGAGCTGATCGCCATGCAGCTACAGCCGCGCGCGGCCGGCTTTCGCTGGGCCGAAGAGCGCGCCAAGCAGTACCGCTCGGGCGAGCAGGCCGCCGTGTTCGAGGCGCTCGGGCTATGGCAAAGCTGGTGGCGCGACGTGCTGGTGACGGCGGCAGGCTGCCCCGAGCAGATCATCCACATCGACCGGCGCGCCGAGATCGAGCAGGCGGCCGCACGCTTTCACCTGGCCGAGATCGAGCGCTTCGTGGCGCGTCTCAACGACACCGCCCGCCAGCTGCGCGAAAATGTCAATCCGCAGCTAGCGCTCGAGAATGCCCTGCTGCACCTACCTGGCGCGTAGCACGAGTATGGTATAATCGCCGCTATTCCCATTCCGGCCTCAATCGCTGTGCGTACTGGAGGAAGCTCGTGAAGGATGGCTATGCCATAGAGATGCGCGATGTCGTCAAGCGCTTTGGCGAAGTCAACGCAGTCGACCATGTGACGATGGAAATTCGAAATGGCGAGTTCTTCTCGATGCTCGGCCCCTCGGGCTGCGGGAAAACCACCAGTCTACGCATGATCGCCGGCTTCGAGTACCCCACTGCCGGCGAAATTCTGCTGAACGGCACGCCAATCGGCACGACCCCACCATTCCAGCGCAATGTGAATACGGTGTTCCAGTCGTATGCGCTGTTCCCGCACATGAGCGTGGCCGAAAATGTCGCCTTCGGGCTCGAGATGAAAAAGGTGCCGCGCGCCGACATCACCAGGCGCGTCGACGAGGCGCTCGACATGGTGCGCCTCAGCGGCTACGGCGAGCGCCGGCCGCGCCAGCTCTCGGGCGGCCAGCAGCAGCGCGTGGCGCTGGCGCGCGCGCTGGTGAACCGCCCCGACGTGCTGCTGCTCGACGAGCCGCTTGGCGCCCTCGATCTGAAGCTGCGCAAGGAAATGCAGATCGAGCTGAAACGCCTGCAGGAGCGCGTCGGCATTACGTTCATCTTTGTCACGCACGATCAAGAAGAGGCGCTGACGATGAGCGACCGGATCGCGGTGATGAGCGAGGGCAAGGCGCTGCAGATCGGCACGCCGACCGAGATTTACGAGCGGCCAAACTGCCGCTTTGTGGCTGATTTCATCGGCGAGTCGAATTTTATTCGCGGCCGCGTCAGCGACCTCAGCGCCGGCAGCGCGACGATCAGCGACGGCGCCGGGCTGACGCTGCGCGGCCAGCTGGTGCAGCCGCTCACCGTCGGCGACGAGGTGTATGTGTCGGTGCGGCCCGAGAAAGCACGCCTGTCGGTGCAGCGGCCGGCCGACCCGCCCGCGAACATGTTTCAGGTCACAGTCGATCGCGTCTCGTATATCGGCAGCGACACGCGCATCATGGTGCAGCTTGGCCAGGATCGCCTATTCAGCGTGTGGGAGCAAAACACGCGCTCGACCGTCGACCGCGACGCCTACTGGCAGCGCGGCGAGCAGGGCTATTTGTGGTGGCCGGTCGAGAACGCGCTCGTGCTGAAAGATTAAGCGCCCGGCCTGCCAAAGCACAACCCCGCTGCCGCAGGCTGCAACGCCTCGGCAGCACGCAGCACTGAAAGGGATCGCACCTTGACGACTGACACCGCTCCGATCAGCGAGGCGCGCCAGCAGGCGCTGTCCAAGGCGATCAATCGCAGCGAGCGCGGGCGGCTGTTCGCCCTGCTATTCCCCGGCCTGTTCTGGCTCAGCGTGTTCTTCGCCTTCCCGCTGTTCGTCATCCTGCTCTATAGCTTCCTCACCCCCGGCCCCACCGGCAATGTCATCTGGAAGTTCACACTCGGCAATTACGCCACGCTGTTCACCAAAGATCTGTATGTGAACGCCTACGTGCGCTCGCTGTGGATCGGCGTCATGACGACTGTGGTGTGCCTGCTGATCGGCTACCCGCTGGCGCTGTACATTGTGCAGCGGTCGCCGCGCTGGCGCAATGTGCTGCTGTTCCTGGTGCTGATCCCGTTCTGGACCAACTTCCTGGTGCGCACCTATGCCTGGATGATCATCCTGGCCAATAACGGCGTGATCAACTCGCTGCTGCAATCGATCGGCATGCCGCGCCTGACGCTGCTGAACACCACCGGCGCGGTGCTGGTGGGCCTGATCTATGGCGAGCTGCCGTTTATGGTGCTGCCGATCTATGCCTCGATCGACCGCTTCGACTTCACACTGCTCGAGGCCGCCTCCGACCTGGGGGCCGACCGGCGGCGGGCGTTTCTGCGGATCATGCTGCCGCTGACAATGCCCGGCGTGGCGGCCGGCTCGGTGCTGGTGTTCATCCCCACCGTCGGCCAGTTTGTCGTCTCCGACCTGCTGGGCGGCGCCAAGGTCGACATGCTCGGCAACCTGCTGCAGCGCCTGTTCACGCGCTCGAACCCGCCGAACTGGCCGCTCGGCTCGGCCATGGCGCTGATCTTCATGCTGGTGCTGACGATCGCGATTATCTTCTACTTCCGCACAACCACAGAGGAAGACCGATGATCGAAGCAAGCTCGCAATCGCAGGCGCGCCCTGCTACCGCCACGCGGGCCGCCGCGCGCACCAACTGGCGCACCGTGCTGCTGGGCGTGCACTCGGCGCTGATGTACGTGTTTCTGTACGCGCCGATCGTCATCCTGGTGCTGTTCTCGTTTACCACCGACAGCTTCGGCGCGCGGCTCACCGGCTTCACCTTCTCGTGGTACACCAAGCTGCTGCAGGACGAGCGCCTCATGGGCGCGGCCTGGAATACGCTGACCGTGGCGCTGGTGTCGACGATTATCTCGACGATCATTGGCACGCTGACGGCGCTGGCCATGGAGCGCTACCGCTTTCGCGGGCGCACCGGCATGGACGCGCTGCTGTACCTGCCGATCGTGATCCCCGAGATCGTCATGGCGCTGGCGCTGCTGGCGTTCTTCGCCTTCATGTTCGGCATCATCCAGAATATCACCGGCAGCCAGCTCAAGATGAGCCTCACCACCGTGATCATCTCGCATATCGCGTTTAGCATCTCGTTTGTGGTGGTGGTGGTGCGCGCCAGCCTGAAGGGCTTCGACCGGCGCCTCGAAGAGGCGGCGCGCGACCTGGGCGCGAATGAGTGGCAGACATTCTGGCGGATCACCTTCCCGCTGATCCTGCCCGGCATCATCGGCGGGGCGCTGCTGGCCTTCACGATCTCGCTCGACGACTTCATTATTAGCTTCTTCACCACCGGGCCCGGCACGTCGCTGCTGCCGATCGAGGTGTACGCCCAGGTTAAGCGCGCGGTTACCCCCAAGATCAACGCGATCTCCACGGTGATGCTGGTTATTTCGATGACGCTGGTGGCGCTCTCGCAGTTTGTGCAGCGCCAGCGCCGGTAGTTGGGCGCGGAGCGAAGCATAGAGGGTAGAGGATAGACAGCTGCCGCTATCCTCTATCCTCTTTGCCGCTCTCTGCTACCATCGCGTCTTCTGTCGGTATAGAAGGAGGATTTGCTCATGGCCCGCCTTAAGCTCTCGCTCGTACTTCTCGTGGTGCTGCTGGCGGTCTCCGCCTGCGGCGGCGGCGCAAGCTCGGAACCCACTGCCGCAAGCGGCGGCGCAAGCTCGGCGCCCACTGCCGCAAGCAGCGGCAGCACAAATGCCCAGGCCACCAGCGCGCCCGCGCCAACGCAAGCGGCTGCGCCGGCCGACCAGCCCACCGCGGCCAGCGCACCCGCAGCCGGCGAGCTGCAAGTCGACACGTCGAAGCTCTCGAAGGAGCTGCACATCTATAACTGGGCCGACTACCTGAACCCCGAAGTGCTGAAGAGCTTCGAGCAAGAATATGGCGTCAAGGTCACAATGGAGGTATACGACAACAACGAGGACATGATCGCCAAGATCCGGCCGGGCAACTCGGGCTACGATGTGGTGTTCCCGTCGGACTACGCCGTCGAGATCATGGCGCGCGATAAGCTGATCGCCACGCTCGACAAATCGCTGCTACCCAACCTGGCGCACCTGCGCAAGTCGAACCTCGACCTGTACTACGACAAAGGCAATGTCTACTCGATCCCGTATAACTATGGCACCACCGGCCTGGCCTACAACAAGAGCAAGTTCAGCGCGCCCGTCGACAGCTGGGGCGCCGTGTTCGACCCGAAGCAGGTCGAGCCGTACAAGGGCGAGGTGAGCATGCTCGACGACGAGCGCGAGGTGCCAGGCGCCGCGCTCCACTACCTCGGCAAATCGATGAACGACACCGATCCGGCCAATCTCAAGCAGGCCGAGGATCTGCTCAAGGCGCAGAAGCCATTCCTGGCCGCCTACGACAGCAGCAATGTCAGCCGCAAGCTCGCGGCCGGCGAGATCGTGATCGGCCAGATCTACAACAACAACGCAATGCAGGCGCGCACCGGCATCGACGGCGACTACTCCGGCAACGCCGACATCGTGTTCGTGGTGCCGAAGGAGGGCGGCACGATCTGGCAGGATAACGCCTGCATCGTGGCCGACTCGCCGAACATCTACACGGCGCACGTGTTTCTGAACTACCTGATGCGCCCCGAGATCGCCGCCAAGAATACGGCGTTCAACCAGGGCATCACCCCGAACGCCGACGCCGAGAAGCTGCTCGATCCGAAGATCCAGCAGCTGTATAAAGAAGGCTTCGCGCCCGACGACGCCACTATGAAGCGGCTCGAGTGGATCGTGAAGAACGAAAAGACCGTGGCGTTCACCGATCTGTGGACGGCGGTGAAGGGCGAGTAGCGCGGCACGGATTGCGGCTTGGGCGCACGGTCGCTTTTCGGCCGGCCGTGCGCCGGCATTTGGCCGAGGAAGCCATGGAGCTGTATTTTCGGCCATTGGCCTGGGCCGACGCGCTGGCGGTGGCGCGTTGGCGCTACCCGGCACCCTACCAGCTCTACGATCTGGCGCGCGGGCAGATGCTCGGCAGCGTGGCGATACACCGGGTTACGGCGCCGCTACGGCGCATCGGGTTCTATGCAGTGGCCTCGCACGACGACCCGCTGATAGGCGTGTTCTCGTTTCGCAAGCTTGGCTACGCGCTCGAGATCGGCCTGGGGCTGCGGCCGGATCTGACGGGGCAGCACCATGGCCTGGCGTTTGTGCGCGCCGGGCTGGCATTCGGGCGGGCTACCTACGCGCCCATAAGCTTCCGGCTCGACGTCGCTACCTTCAACCAGCGCGCCATCCGCGTCTACGAGCGCGCCGGCTTCGTCGCCGGCCGAAGCTTTACGCGCTACACCCGGCTAGGCGCCTACGAGTTCATTGAAATGACCCGGCCGGCGCACGATCCCACAGCCGCGCCGTAACGGTGATCCGCTCGCCGTCGCGGGTGATCGCAAACTCCAGCCAGCCGTCGCTCAGGTTGCGGATCGTCAGATCTTGCTCGCCTGGCCCGCCGCCTACCGCCCAGATCGACACGGTGTCGCGCGTGGGCACCCCGCTGAGATGCACGCCATTCGAGCGTACGTGGTTGACAAACCGAAAGGCCTTGGCCGGCAGCAGCGGCCGGGCGGCCATCACAAAGCGGCTGGCGAGGTCGCACAGGCCGCCGCCCTGGATCCGCTGCACGTCGGCGCTGCTAGCCGGCGCCGCCCCATCGGTCGGCGCTGGCGTCGGCTGCACTACCACGTACTTCCAGGGAAGCCGCTGCGGGCGCGGGCCAAGCAGCGCGTTGAACGAAAACACGTCGCCCGGCGCCAGCAGCACATGCGAGAGCGCGCCGCCATCCAGCGCTAGCGCAAGCCGAATATTCGCGCGCACCGCCCGGTTGGCCGGCGTGAACGAAACCGCCTTGGCTGCCAGCAGGCGCGGCGGCGGTGGCGTGGCGGTTGGGCTTGGCGACGGCGTGGGGCTCGGAGCCGCCGTGACGGTAGCGGTAGCGGTTGGGCTGGCCGTGGGGCTGGGCGTGTGCGTGGCCGTGGGGCTGGGTGCGCGGGTAGCTGTGGAGCTTGGCGCAAGCACGGCGTGCGGCGCCGCGCGTGCCACCGGGGCCTGGAACAGGCGCGCCTGCGGCTGCGCAAGGCCGAGCGCCAACAGCAGCATATCGAGCCCAAGCGCGATCGCGAGCAGAGCGACGAACAGGTAAAAACGCATCGCACTCCTTGTAGACGCAGGTACCGCCGTATACTAGCACAGGCACGCAGCCACGGCAAGGCGCGTGCGCAAAGCGCAAGATCGCGGTATAATGAGCCAGGGCAAGCGCCGCGGCAACGTCGGGGCGGCCCCGACGCTCAGCCAGACAACATGCAGCGGCCGGATGGCACGCATCGTGATGTAGCGCAAGCGCAACGCCTTGCGTTTCTTTTTGTTGGTAACACAGGAATCATAAAAACGTGACAGCAACCCCCACAACCAGCTTCGCCGACCTGGGCCTGAGCGAGGCCACCCTCCAGGCGATCGGCGAGCTCGGCTATGAAGAGCCAACCCCGATCCAGGCGCGCACGATCGTCAAGATGCTCGCGGGCGCCGATGTGATCGCCCAAGCGCAGACGGGCACCGGCAAAACAGCCGCCTTCGCCCTGCCGATCATCGAGCAGCTCGACCCTGAGCTGCGCGCCCCCCAGGCCCTGGTGATGACGCCCACGCGCGAGCTGGCCGTGCAGGTGGCCGAGGCATTCCACGCCTACGGCAAGTTCCACAAGCACGTCGCCATTCTGCCGGTGTACGGCGGCCAGCCGATCGATCGCCAGCTGCGCGCGCTGCGCGGCGGCGTGAACGTGGTGGTCGGCACGCCCGGCCGCC
>CALLYN010000721.1 GCA_937858455.1 uncultured Kouleothrix sp. | reverse complement strand
GAAGCCGCCCCCGAACCCCCACCATAATCCAAGCGATCAGCCGGATTTGGTATAATACCCGCCACATCGTTTTTGGCATAACGAGGCACCATGAACCACTGGAGGCGTAACCGCTGGCTGCTGGCCATTGCAGTGTTGATCGCCGGCTGGCTGATCTGGAGCCGCCTGCATGTCGTGTTTGTGGTGCAGCTGAATATCTGGAGCCTGCTGCTGATCGTGGCGGCGCTGGCGCTGGCGATCTATGCCGCGCTCAGGCTGCTGTTCTCGCCATGACCATCTCCACCGAAGACCAAACCCGCCACGTCAGCGCCCCCGAGCGGCCACCGATCGTCGGCCCTGCAGTACGCCCGCTTACCGCCACCGAGTTCAACACCGCGATGGTGCACCTCTACCGCGGCGAAGTCGGCCGCGCCAACACCTGGCGCACGCGCCTCGACGGCACCACCAACTGGGCTGTGCTTACCACCGGCGCCACGCTCTCGTTCGCATTCAGCAGCGAAAAAAACACGCACGTCATGATTCTGATCAACTCGCTGCTGATCTTCTACTTCATGTACATCGAGGCGCGGCGCTATATGTTCTACGACCTATGGCGCACGCGGGTGCGGCTCATGGAAACCGAGTTCTTCGCCGAGATGCTGACGCCTGACCGCCACGAGGAGCTTGAGAACTGGCGCCAGATCCTGGCGAGCGACCTGCTGCACCCGCGCTTCAGCATCACGCTCTGGCAGGCGCTCGGCCGCCGCCTGCGCCGCAACTACATCTGGATCTTCGGCGTGCTGGTGATCAGCTGGTGCGTCAAGATCGTCATCCACCCGCAGACGCCGGCCACCCTCAGCGATCTGGTGGGCCGTATGCGCATTGGGCCAGTTCCACCCTGGGCCGTGCTGCTGGCCGGCGTGCTGTTCAATTCGTTTATTCTGGTGCTGGCGCTCACCTCGCGCGAGCGCATCAGCGACGAAACGCCATCGCGCCAGGAGACGCGCCGCCGCATGACTGGCGACCCAGGCTAAGCGCCTCTTGAAACGCGCGCTGATCTGTGCTACTATGCGCGTATGTTCAAACGGTTTGGTTGCTACGCGATGCCTCAAGATCCCGCCTGTGCCCCAGGATGTGTGTTCCCTACTCATCGTTTCCCAAGCCAGCTGGACATCGATATTTCTTCACTACAAGGAGTTGGCGAGCGATGAGCTACGCGGACAAGACCCTCACCTGTCGGGATTGCGGATCGGATTTTGTGTTCACCAGCGGCGAGCAAGAGTTCTACGCGCAGAAGGGCTTCACCAACGAGCCCACCCGCTGCCCGTCGTGCCGGCAGCAGCGCAAGGCCAGTGGCGGCGGGCGCAGCGGCTACAGCGATCGCAGCAGCTATGGCGAGCGCAGCAGCTACGGCGACCAGGATAGCTACGGTAGCCGGGGCAGCTACAGTAGCGCTTCGCGCGAGATGCATGTCACCACCTGCGCGTCGTGCGGGCGCGAGGCGAAGGTGCCGTTTGTGCCGCGCGGCGACAAGCCGGTCTACTGCTCGGACTGCTTCCAGCAGCAGCGGCGCACCACCAGCACCCGCTGGTAGGCGCCCGGCTGTCTGATATGCTGCGGCTGGCTCGCACGGGCCAGCCGCTTTGATTCAAACGAGAAGCGATTCGATGTTCGCGCGCGCCTTCACCATCGGCAGAGTCGCCGGTATCCCCATCCGCTGCCACTGGAGCTGGCTGGCGATGCTGGCGTTTGTGGCGGCGATGCTGCATTGGCTGTACCTGCCTTCGGCAGGCGGCGCGCTCGGCGCCTGGGTGCTGGCCACGCTCGCGGCGGTGCTGCTGTGGGCCTCGGTGCTGCTGCACGAGCTGGGGCACGCATTGGTAGCCCGGCAGTATGGCCTGCGCGTCGGCGGCATCACGCTGTTCGCGCTCGGCGGCGCCACCGAGATCGGCGATGGCCCAGCCAACCCGGTGCGCGACATGCTGGTGGCGCTGGCCGGCCCGCTGATCAGCCTGGCGCTGGCGCTGCTGTTCGCCGTGGCCTGGTGGCTCTGGCCCGCGCAGCGGCTGGCGCTGCTGGTACTCCACCTGGCGCTCTCCAATGGCGCAATGGCGATCTTCAACCTCCTGCCGGGCTACCCGCTCGACGGCGGGCGCGTGCTGTGGGCCGTGCTCAGCTACCTGAGCGACGACGAGCTTGGCGCTGCCCGCGTGGGCGCGTTTGTCGGGCGGGCGTGCGGCTGGGTGCTGCTGACCGCCGGGCTGCTGTACGCCCTGGGCGCGGGCGACGTGGTGAGCGGCGCGTGGATGGGCCTGATCGGCTACTTCCTGGTGCGCAGCGCCACGCTTGGCCACCGCCGCTTCGTGGTGCAGCGCATGCTCAGCAATGTGCAGGTTTCGGATTTGATGCAGCGCGCGTTTCGTGCCGTGGCGCCCGAGCTGCCGCTCGACCAGTTCGTCGGCAGCTATGTGCTTAGCCAGGTCGACCAGGGCTTTCCGGTGCTCCAGATCCCCGAGGCCGATGCGCCGCAGCCGCTGCTGGGCATGATCACCGTGCACAACCTGCGGCGTTTCCAGTTTCACGAATGGGCCGGCACGCGCGTCGGCGAGGCGATGACGCCGATCCACCGCCTGCGCCTGCTGGCGCCCGAGATGCCAGCCGGCGAAGCGTTCCGCACGCTGCTCGAGAGCGGCGAGGAGCAGCTGCCGGTGATCGACGGCGCGCTGCTGCTGGGCGTGCTGCGCCGGCGCGACCTGGTTGGCTACATCGAGCGAAAGCGCCAGGCCCACGGCTAGCTTCTTGTTCTGCCTCCCCATAGGCCCGCACTGGCCCGCCGGCCAGCTGCCTCACCAGCGCAATATTAAGCTTTCCTCGCTTCTGATTGGCCGAGAGAAACTGCGGCCAACCGCTCCCTGATGCCTCGCTCCCCTTTTGCCGCAGCGCGCCAGCGCCGACTCTCGCGGCACGAATAGCTAACCGAAGTTTAACGACCGCACCGCAAGGGCTTAATTTCCGCCAGCTAGCATGGCTACGAAAGCCAGCCGGCCAGTACCCAAGCGCGCCGCACGGCTGGTTGCTCGCTCGAAGCCAATGCGCTGCCACACCTGCCAATAGCCGGGCAAGATCTAAAGGAGAGTTGATCATGCGTCCACCTGCCCATCGCTCGCGGTTCCCCTGGCTGTTCTCGCTGATCGTGCTGCCGCTGATTGTGCTCAGCCTGGCCCTGCTGCCCGGCGGCGCGGCGGCCAGCGAGCCTGCCACAGCCGACCTAGCGGCTACCGCCACGCCGAAGCCAACCGCCAAGCCGACGGTGCGCCCCACTGTGCGGCCGGCCCTTAAGCCGAAAACGACAATCAAGCCTACCGCCACCGCCACGCCCATCCCGCCGTGGGCGCCACGCCAGCTGAGCGCCACGCTCAAAGGCTCGGGCGCCAGCTTCCCGAACGTGCTCTACCAGGCCTGGATCCAGGTGTACAAGCTGACAGTGCCGAACGTCGCGATCAGCTACCAGTCGGTCGGCAGCGGCCAGGGCATCTCGGACTTCATCAAATACCTGACGGACTTTGGCGGCACCGACGCGGCAATCGCCGAGGCGCGCGTGAAGACCGAAGCGCCCGACGCGCTGCACATCCCCATGGTGATGGGCGCGGTAGTGGCCACCTACAACCTGCCAGGCATCAGCAACCTGCGCTTCTCGCCCGCCACGCTGGCGAACATCTACCTGGGCAACATTACGCGCTGGGATCACCCGGCCATCGCCGCCGACAACCCCGGCGTGAAGCTGCCCGACACCGACATCACCGTGGTGTACCGCTCGGACGGCTCGGGCACAACCTCGATCTGGACCGACTACCTGGCCAAGATCAGCACCGACTGGAAAACCTCAGTCGGCTCGGGCACGACGGTGAGCTGGCCGGTAGGCATCGGGGCGCCAGGCAACGCCGGCGTGGCCGGGACGGTGAAGCAGACCGAGGGCGCGATCGGCTATGTCGAGCTGATCTACGCGCTGGCGAACAAGCTGCCGGCCGCGCCGGTGAAGAACAGCTCGGGCAACTTCATCACTCCGTCGCTCAGCAGTGTGTCGGACGCGGCCAATGGCGTGACCTACCCGGCCAGCCTGGCGGTGTCGCTCACGAATGCGCCCGCCGCCACCGCCTACCCGATCGCCGGCTTCACCTACATCCTGGTGCGCGCCAACACCTACACCGACGCCGACAAGGCCAAGGCGCTGGCCGACTTTATCTACTGGGGCCTGACCGAGGGCCAGGGCGCGTCGGTTCGGCTGGGCTATGCCCCGCTGCCCACCGAGGCGCGCTACCTGGCGATGAAGCAGCTCTACAAGATCAGCGTGAAGGGCCAGCAGATCTTCAGCGGCCCGGTCAAGTAAACCAAGCTGCCGGCGGCGTTCAGGGCGCGCAGCGCGCCCTGAACGCTCGCGGCTTTTCTGCGTAAGGACAATGTATGGCTCAATCAGAAGCGCTGAACACAGGCTTTTGGCGCCGCCTGAGCCGCCGAACACAGCACGGCGATGGCCTGTTCTACCTTGGCACGCTGCTCTTCGCGCTGGTGGTGATCGGCATGGTGGCCGCGATTGGCCTGGTTACCTTTAACGGCTCGGCGCTGGCGCGCTCGGAGTTTGGCCTGAGCTTTTTGACCGGCCGCGAGTGGAAGCCCGTCGACACCGACGTGCGCCCGGCGACGTTTGGCGCCTGGCCGGCGGTGTACGGCACGCTGGTTTCGGCCGCAATCGCCGTGCTGCTGGCCGCGCCGATCGGCATCGGCATCGGCATTTTCTTATCCGAGCTGTGCCCGCGCTGGCTGCGCACCCCGCTCTCGTTCACCGTCGAGCTGCTGGCCGCCATCCCCAGCGTGATCTATGGCCTGTGGGGCGTGGCGGTGTTTGCGCCGGTGTTCCGCGACGCAGTGGCCAAGCCGGTGTCGCGCTCGCTTGGCCAGGTCATACCGGCGCTGGCCGGGCCGGTGGCGGTGGGCCGGGGCATGATGGTGGCCGGCGTAGTGCTGGCGATCATGATCCTGCCGACGATCGCGGCCATTACCCGCGACGTGCTGGCGGTAGTGCCTAACACCCAGCGCGAGGTGATGCTGGCGCTCGGCGCGACACGCTGGGAGGTGATCTGGCAGTCGGTGCTGCCCTACGCGCGCGCCGGCGTGATCGGCGGCGTGATGCTGGGCCTGGGGCGCGCGCTGGGCGAGACCATGGCTGCGACCATGCTGATCGGCAATAGCCAGCGCCTGAGCAGCTCGCTCTTCGCGCCCGGCGTGACGGCCGCCTCGCTGGTGGCAAGCGAGCTGACCAATGCCAACAGCCCGCTGCACGAAAGCGCGCTGATCGAGGTGGCGCTGGTGCTATTCGGCATTACGCTGATGCTAAACCTGTTTGCGCGCCTGCTGGTGTGGCAGGTTTCGCGCGGGCCGGCGGGGGCGCGCATATGAGCCTGAAAACAAGCGCGACGCCAAACTACGCGCTGCGCAAAGCCGGCGATCGGCTCATGCGCGGTGTGATGGTGCTGTGTACGGCGGTCGCCGTGGTGCCGCTGGTCTTGATCATCGGCTACGTGCTGGTGGTCGGCGGCCGCGCGCTGAACCTTGATTTTTTCACCCAGGCATACCTGCCGCCGCTGACGATCGGCGCCTTCGCCGGCGCGACTTCCGGCGACGCTAGCGCCACCGCCACACCTGCAGCAGCAGACGCCGCCGCCACGCCCGACCCCTTCGCCACTATCGATGTCGGTGCCCTTGCCGGCGCCACTTCCGGCGACGCTAGCGCCGCCGCCACACCTGCAGCAGCAGACGCCGCCGCCACGCCCGACCCCTTCGCCACTATCGATGTCGGCGCCCTCGCTGGCGCAAACGCCGAGCCAT
>CALLYN010000720.1 GCA_937858455.1 uncultured Kouleothrix sp. | reverse complement strand
CCCACCGTGTGACCTTCAACGCGCTGTCGCTCTCGTTCCTGCCGGGCATTGGCTTCGGCATCGCGGCCACCGCGCTGGTCGGCCAGAGCGTCGGGGCGCAGCGCATCGGCGAGGGCGGCGCTGCCGCGCGCGTGGCAACGATCTGGGCGGTGGCCTGGATGAGCGCAATCGCCGCGCTGCTATTCATCTTCGCGCCGCAGGTGCTGCACCTGTTCACCAGCGATCAGGCGGTGGTATCGGCCGGCGCGTCGGGCCTGCGGATCGTTGCGCTGGCGCAGCCGTTCTGGGCGGTGATGTTTGTGCAGTCGGGCGCGCTGCGCGGCGCCGGCAACACCCAGTTCCCGCTCATGGTCAGCGGCGTCGGCATTTGGCTCGCGGTTGGCCTGGCGTTTGCGCTGATCGAGACGATCGGCGGTGGCCTGGCGTCGGTGTGGGCAGCGTTCCTGATCGTGTCGCCGGCCATGGCGCTGCTGATGTGGCGGCGCTTCCGGCGTACGGTGGCAGCTGGCGGGTAGCGAGTACCACCTCCGGCTGATCAGGTGCTGTATGTGGGGGTTCGGGGGCGGCTTCGCCGCCCCCGAACATTTTGTTTTACGATGCCCTGCCCGGCTTCGCCGGGCAGGGCACCGCAGCTTGATAGCTAATGCCTAGTGGTGCGCCTCGCTCGAGCTTTCGGCAGCCTCGCCGTCGGCGGGGCGGCGGTTGACGCCATCCCAGCTCCAGGCGATCGGCGGGGCGGGCGGCTGCGGCGCGCCGGCGGCCTCGGGCTCGAGCGTGATCCGCGTGGCAATCAGCAGTGTCGCGAAGAACACCACAAAGATCGCCGCCACGACGATCAGCGTGACCGCGCCTTCGGTTTCGGCCAGCTTGGCCAGCACCACCGCGAACGGAAAGATCGCCAGCGCCACGGCGATCACTGTGCCAAATTTGCTATACATCTGCTCCTCCTGTCGGTGTCGATGCGCGCGAATTATAGCACAGGGCTCGTGCAACGTCTTTCGACCCCTCCCCCTACCCCCTCCCCTGTCAGGGGAGGGGTAACACATCTGGCTTTGTGGTGTGGTCGCCGCCGCGACCGCACCACACAGCCAACAATACTCCCCCTCATACCCGCGCGCAGAGAGGGGGGGTAGGGGGGTGAGGGCCGACTTTGCACGAGCCCTGAATTATAGCATAGCCCGCAAGCACAACCGCCGATCTGGCCGTATAATAGCATTGCAAATTCGCTGCTATGAGTCTGGATGCCGAATGCTACAAACCTTCACAATGCCCGGCGGCCTGCGCGTGCTGGTCGATGAGCTGCCACACACCCACTCCGTCTCGGTCGGCTGCTTTGTGGGCG
Source organism: uncultured Kouleothrix sp. (assembly GCA_937858455.1). GTDB lineage: Bacteria > Chloroflexota > Chloroflexia > Chloroflexales > Roseiflexaceae > Kouleothrix. Next base: position 2,138 of record CALLYN010000720.1, on the reverse strand, counting down.
TCGGCTCGGGCCACGAGAACCCGCCGAGCTGCGGTATCTCGCACTTCATCGAGCATATGCTGTTCAAGGGCAGCCGCCGCCACCCTACGCCGCGGCTCATCTCCGATGCGATCGAGGGCATTGGCGGCATCCTCGACGCCTATACCAGCTTCGAATCGACCGTGTACTACGCCAAGGTGGCCGACATCCACTTCGACCGCGCGGTCGATGTGCTCTCGGACATGCTGCTCCAGCCCTGCTTCGACCCGCGCGATGTCGAGAAGGAGCGCCGCGTGATCGCCGAGGAGCTGCGCCAGACTGAAGACACGCCTTCGGAGCTGGTGCACCTGCTGCTCGACGGCGCGATGTGGGGCGACCAGCCGCTGGGCCGCGATATCGCCGGCGACGAGGCCTCGGTGGCGGCGTTCGCGCACGAGCAGGTGGTGGCGCACTGGGCCCGCCACTACAACCGCGCCAACACCGTGATCTCGATCGCCGGCAACATTGCCGCCGAGCGCGCGGCCATGGCCATCGCCCAGGCCTTCGACCCAATGCCCTACGGCGAGCCGGCGCTGTTCGTGCCTAGCGTGCCGCCGCAGCCCGGCCCGGCGCTTGCGCTGCGCACCGACGACAGCGAGCAGGGCAATTTCTGCATCGGCTTCCCTGGTATCGCCCAGAACGACCGCGACCGGCGGGCCATGCAGGTGTTCGACACCGTGCTGGGCGGCGGGATGTCGTCGCGCCTGTTCCAGGAGATCCGCGAAGAGCTGGGCCTGGCCTACAGCGTCGGCTCGTACAGCCGCGAGCATCACGACGCCGGCAAGTGGGTGATCTACGGCAGCGTCGAGCCCGACAACCTGGCGCCCTGCCTCGAGACGACCATGCGCGAGCTGCGCGGCGCGCTGAACGACGGCATCACCGACGACGAGCTGCGCCGCGTGAAAGAGCAGGTGAAAGGCGGCATCCTGCTATCGCTCGAAGATACCTGGTCGGTGGCCTCGCGCAATGGCTCGCACCAGCTGCGCTACGGCCGGGTCATCCCCGTCGACCAGGTGGTGGCCGAGGTCGAGCAGGTGATGCGCGACGACGTGCTGCGCGTGGCCCAGCGCGTGCTGCGCCAGGACGCGCTGCACCTCGCGGTGATTGGCCCATACGACGACGGCGACGAGCTGCGGGCGCTGCTCACGCTCGCTTAGCGCGCGGTAGACTACCAGCTATGAGTATTACCATTCGCGCGGCGCGCCCCGGCGAGGTCGAGGCGCTCATCCCGCTGCTGCTGCTGGCCGAGGAGTCCGAGCCTGGCCTGCGCTGGGGCCTTGCTAACCTCGTCGACGCCGTCTACCGCGCCGATGACGGCGGCACGCTCGTCGGCGCGGCTACGATGCAGTGGCGCGCCGACCCGTGCGAGCTGATGGAGCTGGCGGTGGCGCCCGAACGCCAGCACCAGGGCCTGGGCCGCCAGATCCTCGAGTGGCTCGCATCCGAGGCTCGCCAGCGCGGTAAAACTGCCATGCTGGTAGGCACGGCCAACGCCAGCATCGGCAACATCGCGTTCTACCAGAAGTGCGGCTTCCGCATGGACTCGGTGCGCAAAGATTACTTCTGGTACTACCACGAGCCGGTCTACGAGAACGGCATTCGTATCCGCGATATGCTGGTGTTCCGCCGCGATCTCGCCGCCGCCAGCTAACGCCCCCGCTGAACCTCTGTTTTCCCGCCACGCCTCCAAACTCATCCACAACACCGCGCGCGCTCGCATCTCTGTGTAGACAGCCGCACGTACCCGCACTCCCCGCCAAACCACGCGGCTAGCAGCGAATGTATCACCAGAATGGAGACGAGCATGCACGTACGACAGCTTCGCCGGGCGGTTGTGGGGTTTGCGATGGCATTTTTGCTGGGCGCGTGCGGCGGCACCGCCGCGCTGCCGCTGCGCAACGATGCGCTGAGCAGCGTAAACCTGGTGAGCCAGGCCGAACAGTACGACACCCCCTGGGACGCCACGCCCGACCCCGATGGAACGCAGATCTACTTCACGGCCACCGGCGCGCAGGGCGCCGGCCTGTTCAGCGTGCCGGCCGCCGGCGGCGCCACCAAGCCGATCGCGGTTGGCGCGCCATTCGTCGCGCCGCGTGGCCTGGCGATCAGCTCCGATGGCC
>CALLYN010000719.1 GCA_937858455.1 uncultured Kouleothrix sp. | reverse complement strand
GGCGTCGATCCCGCGGCTGATCGCAATATCCATGGGGATGCGCCCGAGCTGCGGCAGCGCTGTGTCGTGTACGGCCCACTGGCGCGGGCTGCGCGCGAACACCTCGATCTGCTCGCCGCAGTGTGGGCAGATCAGGTAGCTCATGTTCTCGATCACGCCCAGCACTGCGATCTGCGCCTGGCGGAACAGCCCCAGCGAGCGCGAGGCGTCGAGCAGCGAGAGATCCTGCGGCGTCGTTACCACTACCGCGCCATCGATCGCGAATGCGCGCACCAGGCTGTGCTGCGGCTCGCCTGTGCCGGGCGGCAGGTCGATCAACAGGTAGTCGAGCGCGTTCCAGCGTACGTCGCGTAGCGTCTGGGTGACGATCCTGCCCGCGTCGTGCGGGTCGGGCATCACTGCGTCGCTTTCGCCAACCACAAGGCCAATCGACATAATCTGAAGGCCATAGCGCTCGAGCGGGTCGATATACGGCTCGCTGCTGGCCCGCGCGATTGGCAGCAGCCCGCGCGCCGATTGGCTGCGGCGCACGCCCAGCATCAGCGGCACATTCGGGCCATAAATATCGGCGTCGAAGATGCCGACGCGCGCGCCAAGCCCGGCCAGCGCCAGCGCCAGGTTCACGCTCACGGTGGTTTTGCCTACGCCGCCCTTGCCGCTGGCGATCACCAGCGTGCGCGCCGTCTGAGCAATTCGTTGCTTCGCATGCATCGGCTTCATCCGCGCGATTTCGCCTTGGGCACCTGTTGCAGCTCGGCCGTCAGCACGTAGAAATCACGCCCGTCGGCTAGCTTCAGCACCGAGTGTGCGCCGGTGACGTTTGCGCTCAGCACCTTGCTGCCGTCGGCATAGCACACGCCGTTGCGATCTTTGACAATGCGCACCTGGCCGATCTTGACGGCACTGGCGGTCGGCAGCCGGTAGCACGCGACGAGCTTGCCGCTCATATGGCTTCTCTTTCCGAAGTTAGGTGGGTTTCAAACATTCGTTACACTGCGGCAGGGCTTGGGCGGCTTTGCCGCCCCAAAACACTGGCTTGTGCTGCGCGATGAGGCGCACAGCGCTTCGTACCCCAGGCAAAGAGTGTGGGTTCTTGGCGGGCGTCAGCCTTCCAAGAACCCCAGGGTTGTAAAGCTCAAGCAGCAGGTTTTGAAACTGCCGTGCGCAGGGTGCCGGTAGTATAGCACGGCTGGCTGTGGTGTGGGCCAGGCAGGCGGGGCGAAGCTCAGCGCGCTGGCGCGGGTGCGAGCTCCTCTTCGGCTCGGGCGGCGCGCCAGTTCTGGAAGCGCAGCCGCTTGCCCAGCGAGATCGCCAGGTTCTGCATCATGCGCATGCCCATGGCTGGGTCGTCTTCGGCCAGGGTGTCGAGCGCGGCTTTGGTGAGCACCAGCAGCTGTGCGCCGTGCTCGCCGGCCCGCAAATCGGCGCTGCGCGTCACGCCCTCAAGCAGCGCCAGCTCGCCGGCTACCTGGCCGGCGTTCATAAACGCCAGGCGCGTCGAGCGGCCCGCAGTGTCAAGCCATACCTCGAGCGTGCCGGCTTTCACGATGTACATCTCGTCGCCGTTGCTGTTCATCGACACGACCTTCTCGCCGGGGGCGTAGCCGTGCGAGTGCACCAGCGCCGCCAGCCGCAGCCGCTGGGCTTCGGATAGGTGCTCGCCGATCTCCGAGTTATTCAGAAACTCGGCAATCTCGCGCAGGTGGGCCAGGTCCTGGTCGCCTTCGGCGTCGGCGCTGCCGAGCATGAGCGGCAGGCCCAGGAAGTGCGAGATGTGCTTGATCGTCGCGCCTGTTTGCTCGAATTGCGGCCAGTGGCCGGCGTTAGGGATCAGCCGCAGATCGGCGCGCGGCCATTCTTCTGCCACCGCGCCGGCGTCGCGGAGCGGCACAATGTTGTCTTCCGCGCCCCACAGCACCAGCGTCGGCGGCTCGATCCGCCCGAGCTGGCCGCGCAGGTCGCCCTGCTGCATTGCCACAAAGCAGGCGGCGCGCACCTGGCCCTGGCCGCGGCGGCGCGCATCCTCGCGGATCTTGGCGTAGGCTTGCTCGGAAATATGCGCGCGCTCGGCGAAGTTCGAAGGTTTCAGCAGGAAGTCGGTATAGTCGAGCGGGGTCTTTGCCGCCTGGTAGAGCAGCCACTCGAGCGCGCGGAAGCGCTCGGCCATCACGTGCGGCTTCATCAGCAGGTTCACGCGCGTCGAAAGCCGGCCGCTCAGCGCCGGGTTCAGCAGCACCAGCTTGTCGACCAGCACCGGGTAGCGTAGCGCGAGCGTGGCGGCAATCTGCCCGCCCATCGAGTGGCCCATCACCAGCACCGCGCGATCCTGATCGCCGGTCATCTTCATGATCATTTGGGCGATCAGCTCGGCATACCCGGCGATTGTTGGCTTGGCCGCCAGCGCGGGCGACTGGCCGAACCCCGGTAGGTCGATGGCGATGCAGCGGTAGCGCTTGCTGAGGATCGGCAGGATCGGCGCCCACGTGAACGACGAGCTTGACCAGCCGTGGATCAAGATCGCGATCGGGCCGTTGGCCGGGCCGGCCTCTTGCACATACAGCACCTGGCCATTGATCGTATATGTCGCCATCGCTTCACCTATACCGCTCGTTGTTGCCGCCGCACTACCTTCGCTAGCAAAAACGTAATGCCTCACGTTTTTTGCATACTTGGGTATGTCTATTGTGTAATAAACTAAATGCGACGATAGGGGCTCGTAGATACGCGGCTTTAGGGCGGGAAGTGAGCGGCTTTGTAGCGGGGCGTTGTCGCGGCTGGCCGCAGCAAATCGGCGAGGAGGCTGCGGCGCGCTTCCTCGCGGCAATGCCGGCAGCTTGGGTGTGCTAGCTGGCGTTTTTCTGGTAAGCCTCGCGCGGCGGCCGGTCGCTGCGCGTGGCAATCGCGCGGCGGTACAGGTCGACATAGCGCCGCGCCGAGCTGGCCCACGAGTGGTCGGCGTGCATGGCCCGCAGCATCAGCTGCTGCCAGGTGTGGCGATAGCGATAGTTTTCGAGCGCGCGCACGATCGTGGTGTACAGCGCCATCGAGTGGTACGGGCGGAATGCGAAGCCATTGCCCTCGCCCGAGGTTGGGTCGAAGTTGCGCACCGTATCCGCCAGGCCGCCGGTTGCGCGCACGATCGGGATCGAGCCGTAGCGCAGCGCGATCATCTGGCCTAGCCCGCACGGCTCGAAGCGCGATGGCATGAGAAACATATCCGACCCGGCGTAGATCTTCTGCGCGAGCTGGGCTTTAAAGGTCAGAAATGTAGCGATCTGCTGTGGGAAGCGCGCGCGGATCTCGTTGAGCCGATCGTGGTAGCGCTGGTCGCCGGTGCCAAGCACGATCAGCTGTACATCGTTGTGCAGCAGCAGCGGCTCGGCAATCTGGTCGATCAGGTCGAAGCCTTTTTGGTCGGCCAGGCGCGAGATCGCGCCGATCACCGGGGTGCTGCGGCTCTGCGGCAGCCCGGCCTCGCGCTGCAGGTCGAGCTTGCACTCGGCTTTGCCGGCAAGGTTCTCGGCGGTGTAGTGTGCCGCGATATATTGGTCGGCGGCCGGGTCGTTCAGCTCGGCGTCGATGCCGTTCAGCACGCCATACAGCCGGTCGCGCCGGTCGCGCAGCAGCGGGTCGAGCCCTTCGCCA
>CALLYN010000718.1 GCA_937858455.1 uncultured Kouleothrix sp. | reverse complement strand
CCAACCGCAGGCATTGAATTCCTCCAGAATGGGGTCAGAATCAAACTGGTTCCCGGCAGAAATGGGTTGCACAGAGAGATGAACAGGCGATGCTATAAGCGACACATAAAAGCAGAGAGGTAGGATGAGGCGCAGTCCATAAACCGACCGTTGAAGAAGCATAGCATCGCTTTCTGGTGACGCGGCGGGAACCCGCTCTCGGCGGCGTGCTGCCGAGTTTCCTCACCGCCGCCGCGTTGAAGCGCTTCGAGTGGGCGTTGAAGAAACCCGCAATTCCAGCGAACGACACGTTGCTTCTTCGCGCGCTGCTGATTGCAAATCGGACCACGCTGGAGAGACGGGGTAAGCTCGCGCTTTGTGGTGTGATTGGTGAGGTTAAGCGCTTGTTCGATATCGGGAACTTCAACGAGGAGTTTCTGATCTGCCCGAGTCAGGCCGAAGGGATCGGAAAGCTGCGGGCCTGATGGGAATGAAAGACGCATCCGAACATTCCCGCGTGGCTCGAATCCTTAGTGAGCTATTTATCAAGAGGCAATGGCTCCAGAACTTCCGAAACGCACGACCTTCGGCAACACAGAAGAAACCCGGAGAATTGATCCACGGGGTGGACGACGTTCCGCCGTCGCCCGAACGGAAAGGCGGGCGCGCCGCCGGCCTCGACGGTGATCGTATCGGCGAATAGCTGCCCGGCAGCGGTATGGCCGGCGACCTGCGCCCGCGCGCCGACAGACGGCGCTCCCTTGATATCGGTGGCTGGGCCAACCTGCACCGGCAGGCCAGCGACCTGCCAGCGGCCGGGGGCGATCGACTCGATCTTGCCCTCGAAGGCGACACTCGCGGCGCGCTGAGCAGCCAGCAGGCGGCCGATCTCGTCGCGGCGGCGCTGGCTAAAGCTCGTCGCAAGCGTCGCGCGATCGCTGGGCGGCGTCAGCGCCAGGCGCGTTTCTTCAAGCGCGCGCTTCACCGGGTAGAGCGCGTCGTCGGGGAGCGCGCTCTGGGCGGCCGCAACCACCCCGCCCATCAGCAGAAACACCAGCACCACAGTGGCGAATGTCGCGGCGAGGCGCGGCGAGAACCAGCCCCAGCGGCGCGGCGCAGCCTCGCGCAGCCGCGCGGCCTCGTTCAAGAATGCCCGCCGCGACGCCTGGCGCGCCGCCTCGGAGGGCTCGCGGCGCAGGCTCGGCAGCATGCGCGCGGTCTCGAGCAGCGGGCGCAGTGCATACGCATCGTCGGGGAAGCGCGACAGCACGCGCTCGATCGGCTCGCCATCTTCGAGCAAGCTCAGGCACTCGATCAGTTTTATCTCGAGCTGCGCGTCCATCATTCCACCGTCCCTGGCATGAGCTTGCGCGCTAACGCGGCGATCGCACGTGCCTGCAATTGTTTCACAGCACCTTCGGTTTTGCCGATCGTCCGCGCGACTTCTTGAATGGGCAGCTCGCGGCCAAAGCGCAGCGCAATCACGTGCTGCTGCTCTTCGGTCAGGTGCGTCAGCGCCTGGCGCAAATCGGCGCGCGTCATAGCCGCCTCCGCCAGCTCGGCCGGGCCGTCGTCGCGGCTGACAAGCGCCTCGTCGAGGTCGACCTGCGGTGCGCGGTAGCGCTTGCGCATATGGTCGCTGACGACGTTCGCCGCTACTGCGTACAGCCAGCCACGCAGGGTGGTCTCGGGCGGGTTGCGCTGGCGAAGCGCGCCGAGGAAGCGAGCGAACACCTCGCTCGTGAGATCCTCGGCGGTGTCGCGGTCGCTCACGCGAAAAGCGATGTAGCGAAACAGCGGCCCGTAGTAGGTGTCGTGGATCTGGGCCAGCGCGTCGGTATCATATTGGCGTGCGCGCTGCAGCAGCGCAACTTCATCCTGCACGTTCGCGATCTTTCGGCAATGCTAAAGCAGAGCGCAGGGCAATTGAGCGTAGAGCAAAGAACAATCAGCCATCGTGATGCGCTCCATGTTTACCCTACAGTTTCACTGCCTCTGCTCTTGGCTATAATGTGGTGGCGAACAGCGACCAGGGCGGGCAAACCCTGGTCGCTTTTCCATTGTACCATCGAACGGTTTGGCAGCCTTACTTATGGCCGTCGTGTTTGCCACCGCCGCTGTGGTCGCCACCGCCGCTGTGCTCGCCGCCCTTGTCGCCGCCGTGGTCGCCGCCGCCGCTGTGCTCGCCGCCCTTGTCGCCGCCGTGGTCGTCGGTGGTGCCGTCGTGGTGCTCGCCGCCGCTGTCTTTGCCCTTGTCGCCACCGTGGTCGTCGGCGGTGCCGTCGTGGTGCTCGCTGCCCTTGTCGCCGCCGTGGTCGTCGGCGGTGCCGTCGTTGCCGCCATCGGCGGGCGCCGCCGTCACCAGCGACACCTCGCGAGCGACGAGCGTGCCGTCGGCGGCGAGCTGGGCGTGCACCTTCGCAACCGCGCCTACCACGATCTGGCCGTTGATCTCGGTGTTCGGCCCGATCGCCGCGCTGCGCGCGCCAATCGTGATCGAGCTTGAGCTGAACGCCAGCACCTTGCCGGCAAACTCCACCTCGCGCTCGGGCGTCGTGCTGATCACCTCGGTCGGCTCGGGCGTGGCCGCCTCGGTCGGCTCCGGCGTCACAGTGATCACCTCGGTTGGCTCGGCCGTGGCGGCCTCGGTTGGCTCGGCCGTGGCCGCCTCGGTTGGCTCGACCGTCGGCTCGGCCGTAGCGGCCTCGGTTGGCTCGGCCGTAGCAAGCGTGTGGATCGAGCCTTGGTCGACATTGGCAACAGCAGCGTGGGCGGTCTGGCCATATGCCGCGAGCGCCAGCGTGGCCAGCGCGAGGGCTGTAATGATCCGCGCCCGCGCTGCGCGAGCGAATGACGTAGCAGGCTTGGTTCGGGGCTGCATTGATATATCTCCTTTTATTACGAACCGGACAACCGTTGTGTATCGCGAATACGCTGATACAGTCGCGCGGCGGCCGAAAAAGTAACGGGGAGTTTTGAGGCAATTTTGCAGCGCCCAATTGACAAATCGATACCCGTTTGTATACTTTGCGTCAGCGCCTCGCGCCGATTGCAGCGGGCGTTTGAAGCAGGCTGCGTAAGCCCTAACATCAAAAACAATGATAGGCGCCGCTGCCCGAGGAAGATACCCCCAACCGCATCGCAGCGCTGCCTCTGCCTGCAGCACACAGGAATAGCCGATGCCCGACGACACGCGCTCACTGGTGGTCGACGCCTACCTGCGCGAGTACGAAAAGCTCAAGGACGAGCAGATCGCGCGCATTGGCTTCCGCGACAACCTGATCTATGCCACGCTGGTGGCCACCGGCGGCCTGCTCTCGTTCGCCCTGGCCAGCCCATCCAACATCTACGCGCTGCTGCTGCTGCCGCTGGCGGGCGCCGTGCTCGGCTGGACATACCTCAACAACGATCGCAAAATCTCGTCGATCGGGCGCTACATCCGCAGCGCGCTGCTGCGCAACCTTCGCGCGGCCACGCAAGCGCCGGATGCGCAATTCTTCGGCTGGGAGCTCACGCCGCAGATCGAGCCGGGGCGCCTGTGGCGCAAAATCCTGCAGCTCGCCGTCAATATCGCGCTGTTTGTCGGCTCGGGCCTGGTGGCGCTCGCCGCGTTCTTCCTGCTGTCGCCAGCGCCGCCCCGCATCGCCTGGTGGGTCGCCGGCGCCGACGTGGTGATGTTGGTGCTGCTGCTGCTCGAGATCGTGCGCGACGCCGATATACGCCACCCCGGGCGCCGCTAAGCTCTTCTCCGCTGCTGGTGCAGCCGCCGCACGCGCAGCGCTCCGCAGATTATTGTTTTCATGCGGTGTCAGACCCCGTCTGATACGCTATTCGCTTGATCACGTATAGATTGTGTTGCACGACGTGGCGAAGCCACGTCGTGCAACACAATAATAAATTTGGGGGCGGCTTCACCGCCCCCAAACCCCCACCAAAGTGTCAG
>CALLYN010000717.1 GCA_937858455.1 uncultured Kouleothrix sp. | reverse complement strand
GGCTTGGCGGCTGCGGCGGCCGGCTGGGCCGCCACGGCGGCGTCGGGCGCGATCACGAACCACACATTGCCCACGCCCTGGCCCTTGGTGTCGCCCGGCGCGGTGTCGGGCGTGTAGTAGTACAGCGGCTTGCCGTCGTACGTCACCTGCCGGTTGCCGTCGTTGCGGGTGGTGAAGCCGACCTTGCCGCCGATGCCGTTTAAGCCCACCTCGACCTTGCCGGCCAGCAGCGGCGGCCACACATTCGCGCAGCCGTCGTAGCACACCGTCTTGTTCTCGCTGTCGCGCGTGAACAGGTACAGCGTGCGGCCCTGGCCATCCACCAGGATCAGGCCAAGCTTGTCGTTCTTCACCAGGCCTAGCGACACGCCCTGGTTGCCCACCGTGGTGGTGTTTGGTTTGACGATAAACCAGACATTCCGCAGGAACTGGCCGTTGGTGTCGCCGGGATTTTTGTCGCCGTCGAAGTAGTACAGCGGCATGCCATTATACATCACCTGGCGCGTGCCGTCGGTGCGCGTCAGCACGCCCAGCAGGTTGCCGTCGACGCCGTCGCCGGCCACCGGGCTGCCCTCGCCGATCAGCAGCGGCGGCCAGGCCACCGCGCACTGGTTGTAGCAGGCGCTGCTGGTGTTGATCACGTCGGGCGTGAAGCGGTACAGCGTCCGGCCGTCGTTGTCGGTCAGAATATTGCCCAGCGTGGCGTTTTTCGCCACCTTCACGGTATACGCCTGTGCGAACGCCGACGGCACCGCCGCCAGCATCAGCAGCATGGCCAGGATCAGCACGGCCAGCTTCCCACGAATGGTCGCCATAGTTCCTTCCTCCGTATAACATTTGGCAGATACTGTATCGCCCGCGGCCGCTGCCTCGCGCCGCGCGCCACACTGCCCGGCCGCCTGCGCGCACAGCAAAGCCACGGGGCACCGGTATCCCCGCTATCGCCGGCGTGGCGCAGTATCGAGCAGTATCGGTTGTGTAGAGTATTCGTAATGTTTTGGAAAATGAATCTCTCGCGCGCGAAATTCATGCCTTTGTATGGCGGGGCTCGGGCGCGGCTTCGTCGTCCCCGAAATTTCTTAAGGCGAGCCGGGCATCATAAAAAGAAAGTGCCAGGTATCAATCTCAAGAAGGATTGACGCACCCGGCAAGCCCTGCTACACTCATGGCGGTATTCGGTTTCAAGGAAGCACGCTGATGCGCTGGAATCGCATTTCAACCTGCTGGAGCTCTTTCCGCGGTGCCACACTGCGCGCAGGACATAGGATCACTGTGCCCTGCGGCTGGCGTATGCTGTAAACAGTTTCTTAGCTATTTGTCGCAAGAGTCGTGGGCCAGTGCTTGGCCCACGGCTTTTTTGTATTTACAACTACGGTGAGCCAACCCTCCGCCGCTACCAGCGGCGGGGGAGCACCATAGATCAAGCGCATCGAGGATGCAGTAGGAGCAGAACCATGATCATCGCCGATATCAACAACGTCGCGCGCGTGCACGGCGGCCGCACGATCTTCAGCGGCCTCAGCTGGACGCTGCACGACGGCGAGCGGATCGGCCTGGTTGGCCCCAACGGCGTCGGCAAAAGTACGCTGCTGCGCACCCTGGCCGGCATCGAGCCGCCCGAGGAAGGCGCCGTGACGCTGCGGCGCGGCGCGCGCGTGGCCTACCTGCCCCAGGAGTACAGCGGCGAGCCAGGGCGCGGCGTGCTGGCCGAGCTGCTCACCCGCGTGTACTTCGAATCGGGCCAGAGCCAGGCCTACGTGGCCCGTGAAAGGGCGCCCCTCGCCGACGCCGAAGGCTGGCACGGCAAAGCCGCCTGAGCCCCATGAACGGAACCCCGTCTGCCGGCGGCCGGCTCGCCGGCACCTTCCTCGGCCGCCTCGTCTTTGCCCTGCCGCTGCTCTCCTTCCTGCT
>CALLYN010000716.1 GCA_937858455.1 uncultured Kouleothrix sp. | reverse complement strand
CGGCCGGCGCGCCCAGTTCGCCGACGCCGCCTTCGGCAGCGTGTGGTCGCGCACCGACGCGCCGCAGGTGCGCGGCGGCCGCACGTGGTACTGGGGCCCGCAGCCCTGGTTCGACTACGCCGAGTTCTACCGCCAGGGCATCAACGGCCTGCGCACCGTGCAGTACTTCGACAAAGCGCGCATGGAGATCAACAACCCCAACGACCGCAGCTTTCAGGGCGGCGCCACCAATGGCCTGCTGGTGGTCGAGCTGGTGTCGGGCCACCTGAAAAAAGGCAACGATCCCTACGACTTCGACATGCGCACGCCCGCCGACGTGCCGGTGGCCGGCAACCCGCGTGCCGATAACCCAAACAGCCCATCGTACGCCACATTTACCAACCTGGCGACCTACGACAACAACGGCTACCGCGACGCCAACCGCCTGAACCAGCGCATCGGCAGTTGGCTCGACCGCGCCGCGAACGTCTCGTTCCGCCAGGATCTATTCGACGCCCACCCGGAGACGACGATCGTGCAGTACAACACGCTCACCGGGCACAATATCCCCAAGGTATTCTGGGATTTCATGACCGCGCAGGGGCCGGTGGTCGAGGGCGGCGCAGTGCACACGCGCCCGGTGGTCGATTGGCTATTTGCCATGGGGCTGCCGATCACCGACGCCTACTGGACGCGCGCCAAGATCGGCACGGCGGAGAAAGATGTGCTGGTGCAGCTGTTTGAGCGGCGCGTGCTGACGTACGTGCCCGACAACCCGGCTGGCTACCAGGTCGAGATGGGCAATGTTGGCCAGCACTACTTCCAGTGGCGCTACCCCACAATGGGCCAGCCCTGGGCCGCCACCGACCCGCAGCCGTCGCTGCTATTCGCCTCGAACGCGCTCAGCGGCAGCCAGCTCGAGGCTTGGGTCTACCTGGTGACCGGAAGCGCGCAGATCACTGGCGACATGCTGCACCCCACGCGCGGCGGCGCCGAGAGCGTGCCGTTCTCGCAGCGGCGCAGCTTCGATCCGCTCCAGAACTGCGTGCTGCTCGACTCGCGCCGTGGCGACGGCCAGCACCGCCAGCTCTATCAGCAGCCGATCCAGGCCTATGGCTTCTCGGGCTCATTCGTGGACACCTGCCAGCCCAGCCGGCTGGCGATCACCGACAGCACCCCCGTAGCGGCCACGAACGGCCCGGCCGACATCCCCGTGCAGCCCGGCAGCGACTACAACCCTAGCATGTCGCCCGACGGCACCAAGGTCGCGTTTGTGTCGGATCGCTACGGCGTGCCCGAGCTATTCCTGATGTGGTCGGCCGGCAACACCCCTGCGCGGCTGACGAGCGACCGCTGCGTGAGCCAGTACCCCAGCTGGAGCCCCGACGGCCGCACGCTATTCTGGGAGCGCCAGTGCAGCGGCGGCAAGTTCACGCTGATGCGCGGCGAGCTGAAGTACGATGAAGACGCGAGCTACGGCGTGTGGGCCACGCTGGTGAATGTGCGCGAGCTGACCGACCAGGGCGCCGACAACCGCTACCCGCGCGTCTCGCCCGACGGCAAGACGATTGCCTTCACCTCGTATCGCGACGGCAACGCCGAGATCTACACGATCGACACCAATGGCGGCAGCCTGCGACGGCTCACCAGCAGCCCCGCCGACGACGAGGCGCCGACGTGGAATGCCACTGGCAGCCAGCTGGCCTTCGCCAGCAACCGCGACGGCGACTTTGAGATCTACGTCATGAACGCCGACGGCAGCGGCCAGGCGGCGCTCACGAACAACAGCGCCGAGGATCGCTGGCCGGCCTGGGCGCAGTAATCCCAAATCCGGCTGATCGCTTGGATTATGGTGGGGGTTCGGGGGCGGCTTTGCCGC
>CALLYN010000715.1 GCA_937858455.1 uncultured Kouleothrix sp. | reverse complement strand
ACGGCCTCGGGCAGCCCGCCAAGCTGGTCGGCCAGCCCGCGCTCGATCGCTTCGTCGCCCAGCCACACCCGTCCGCCGGCGATCGGCTCGAGCTGCGCCAGGCCGATGCCGCGCCCTTCGCTCACGCGCTGCTTGAAGTCGGCGTAGTAGTGCAGCACAACCGCGCGCTGGGCCTGGCGCTCGTCGTCGGTGGGCGGCAGCCCGGCCGAGAGCAGCCCGCTGCGCGCGCCCCGGCTGAGCACCACCGTGTTGATCGCCGCGCGCTCAAGCAGCCCGGCCACGATCGGGCGCAGCGAGAACACGCCAATGCTGCCGGTGAGCGTGCCCGGCTGGGCCACAATCGCGCTGGCCGGCGCGGCCACGTAGTACCCGCCTGACGCGGCCACATCGCCCATGGCCACCACCACCGGCTTGCGCCGCCGTAGCCGCAGCACCTCGCGCCAGATCAGATCCGACGCCAGCACATCGCCGCCGGGCGAGTTGACATACAGCACTACTGCGGCGGCGCGCGCGGCGCGCTCGGCCTGGCGCAGCGCCTGGATCACGCTCGCGGCGCCGGCCTGCGCCCCGCCGATCAGCGGGATGGGGATGGGCAGGTTGCGGCTACGGCCCGGCGCGATCGCGCCCTCGATCGGCACCACCGCCACCAGCTTGCGCTGGCGCCGTGCCATCGGCAGCTGCAGCGCGCGCGCAGCGTAGCCCCAGCCGGTAATCGCCGGGCGCCGCCGAGCCTTCGCATCGGTGTTCTCGGCGCGCTCGGGGGCCAGAAATGCTTCCAGCTCGTCCTCGTACAGCACCGCGTCGATCAGGCCGCGCTCGCGGGCGGCCGGCGCGCTGAGCGGCGCGGCGTCGATCGCCTGGCGCACGGCATCTTCGCTCAGGCCGCGGTCGGCGGCGACGGCGCGCACAAACCCGTCGAAGCGCGCGTCGACGATGCGCGCGAGCTGGGCGCGATTCTCGTCGGAGATATCCGAGCGCACAAATGGCTCGCCGGCCGATTTGTAAGGCGAAACTGCCTCGTACTCGGCCGTCACGCCGATTTTCGCCAGCGCGTCTTTCAAAAACTGCACCTCGGCGCGCACGCCCAGGATGTTGAGCATCACCGCCGGCGGCACCACAAGCGTGTCGGCGGCAGTGGCGGCGTGGTAGCCGGCCATGTCGGCGCTCACCAGGTAGGCCACCACGCGCTTGCCGGCCAGGCGCAGGCGCGCGATCTCGTCGCGCAGGCTTTGCAGCGTGGCCCAGCCGGCCGCCAGCCCGTCGATCTTCAGCACCACGCCGCGGGCGTGCGGGTCGGCGGCGATGCGCTGGAACTTGCGGCGCAGCCCGTGCAGGCTGGCTGGCTCGCGCATGCCCAGGAAGCGCCGCTGCCACCAGCTCGGCGCGCTGGCGAATTCGGGCAGGCCGCCGCCGAGCTCGAAGCGCACCCACTCGACGCGCCGCCGCAGCAGAAGGCGCCACCCGTTGCGCGCCGCGCGGCTCAGGTTGATCAGCCAGATAGCAATGATGCTCAACATATCTGCGCGCCGATGCTAGCCCTTCGCGAAATCGACAAAACGGTAGCCCACGCCGCGCTCGGTGAGGATGTACTTCGGGTTGGCCGGGTCCTCCTCGATCTTCTGGCGCAGGTAGGTGATATACAGCCGCAGGTAGTGCGTCTCGTCGTGGTACTCGGGGCCCCACACGCGCGACAGCAACATCTCGTGGGTCATCACATAGCCGGCGTTCTGCACCAGGTGGTACAGGAGCCGGTACTCGGTCGGGCGCAGGTTGACGCGCTCGCCGTTCACCAGCACTTCGCGCCGCGCGAAATCAATCGTCAGCCGGTCGTCGACGTTCACGGTCGTCTGGGGCGTGGGCGGCGGGGCATAGTGGCGGCGCAGCACCGCGCGGATGCGGCTGACCAGCTCGCGGTGGCTGAACGGCTTGCCGATGTAGTCGTCGGCGCCCAGCTCGAGCCCCTTGATCCGGTCGTCCTCGCCGTCCTTCGCGGTGAGGATCAGCACCGGCACCTGCGAGAAAAGCCGCAGGCGCCGCAGCGTCTCGAAGCCGTCCATGCCCGGCATCATAATGTCGAGCAGCACCACGTCGGGCATCTCCTCGCGCGCCTTGTCGAGCGCGTCGCGGCCATTTGGCGCGCTGATCACGCGCGCGCCCTCGAGCTCGAGGTTCATGCGCATGAAGTTGATCATGCGGCTTTCGTCGTCGACGACCAGGATGAGCTTATCTTTGAGTTCGGACATGGCTTGTTCTCATTCCAACGGTGTTTCCGCGCGGAGCGCGAAAAGACCGCACACAGTCCATATAGCTGCAGCTGCCGAAGGCCGGGCACGCCAGCTGCATAGGCCCCGCCGCTGTTGGGACCTGCCTACGATGCCTCAAGGCGGCGCGGCCAATCGGCGCCGCGCTGATCATCCTGGGCGTGCGGATGCTCGCCGCTCGGTGCTGCCGGCTGGCCGTCGCGCTGCTCGAGGTCGGGCAGCTGCGGCGTGGCCAGCTCGAGCGTGAACGAGAAGCGCGAGCCGCGGCCGGGCTGGCTTTCGACCCAGATGCGGCCGCCCTGGGCCTCGACGATCGCGCGCGACAGAAACAGCCCCAGCCCGGCGCCCTGCGTCTCGCGGCGCAGCCGATTGTCGACGCGGTAGAACCGCCGGAACAGCTTGCTCTGGTCGTCGGCGGCGATGCCGATGCCCTGGTCGGCCACCGACACGACCGCGTGGTCGGTGCCGGCGCGGCCGCTCACGCGGATGGTGCCGCCGTCGGGGCTGTACTTCACCGCGTTCGACACCAGGTTTTCGAGCACCTGGCGGGTGCGCTCGTAGTCGGCGTGGACGGCCGGGAAGTCGTCGGGGAAGCGCAGCTCGAAGGTAAACCGATCGCCCGCGCCGGCCGCGATGCGCTGGAGCACCTGCGCGGCGAGCGGCGGCAGCGCCCAGTCGGTCAGGTCGAGCCGGATGGCGCCGGCCTGCAGCCGCGAGGCGTCGAGCAGGCCCTGGATCTGGCTTGCCAGCCGGTCGGCCTCCTCGGAGATCACATGCAGGCCATCGCGCACCACGCCCGCCTCCCAGCTGGCATCCTCGCGCGCGAGCGTTTCGGCGTAGCCCTTGATAATGCTCACCGGCGTTTTCAGCTCGTGCGAGATCACCGAGATAAAAGTGTTCTGCATCTCTTCTTCGAGCTTCTGGTCGGTGATGTCGCGCACATTGGCGATCGCGCCGAGGAACTCGCCCTGCGGCCCGCGCTGCGCGGCGTAGCGGCTCTGCACATACAGCCGCCGGCCATCGCGGCTAGAGATCCAGCCGGCGACGATCGGGTTCTCGATCGGCGGGCGGCGCTGCAGCGGGCAGTCGACCAGGCAGATATTCACGCCCTGGTCGCTGGTGATCGCCAGCACCTCGGCGCAGGGCCGGCCGATCGCCTCGTCGCGCGGCCAGCCGGTGAGCAGCTCCATGGTGCGGTTGAAGGTGGTGATGCGCCAGCGCGCGTCGAGGATCATCACGCCGTCGGCGCTCTGCTCGATCAGCGCGTCGAGCTGCTGTTTATCGTGCAGCACGCTCTGGTAGAGCCGCGCGTTGCTCACGGCGATCGCCGCCTGGTCGGCGAAGTCCTTCAGCAGGTCTTGCTCTTCGGGGGTGAAGGCCACGTTCAGCGCGGCGCGAAAGGCATACAGCACGCCGACGCGCGCCTGGCGAAAGATCAGCGGCAGCGCGATCATCTGGCGCAGCGGCAGCCGGGTGTTGGCGGCCAGCTCCTGCAGGCGCACCCCCAGCGCGCGCCGGTCGTCGAGCGGCGTGGCCAGCAGGGCGCTGAACGCCGGCCAGCTCTCGCGCGGCAGCCCCTGCGCCGAGTGCACGCGCAGCGTGCCGGTGTCGTCGGGCAGCGCGATCAGGCCGGCCGTGCCGGCCAGCAGGTCGACGGCCACATCGATCACCAGGTCAAGCACGCTGGTCAGGTCGAGCTGGGCGGTGATCGCCCGGCTGACCCGCAGCAGGAACTCGCGCTGGCGCAAACGCTGGTCGGTAGTCTCTAACATGGCTCTAACACCCCGTAGACGTCATTCTAACATACGGGCTGTATACTCTACAACCGTAACGCACCTGCGGTGCGCCGCACCAATACAAAATATATGTGTAAGTGGCAGGAGCTACGCGGTGTCCTCCCGCGTGGGAGGCTTGGAGGGCGGCTTTGCCGCCCCCGAACCCCCACCACGTAACTCGTGTAAGCGGAATTCGGCCTGAAACGCGGGCCACTGCGTAAGCCCTGTACGTAAAAGCAACAGGAGGAGAACAACTATGAGCAATGTAACTCGCTGGGATCCGTGGAACGAGATGCTGTCGCTGCGCGAGGCGATGAGCCAGCTGATGGAGGAGAGCGTGGTGCGGCCGAGCGCGGCGCGCGGCCAGGGCTTTGTGCCGGCGCTCGACGTGAGCGAGACCGAGGACGGCTACCTGGTCGAGGCGGCGGTGCCTGGCCTGAAGCCCGAGGATCTGGAGATTACGCTCGAGAACAACGTACTGACGATCAAGGGCCAGACGCGCCAGGAGAGCGAGGACAAGCAGCGCAGCTACCACCGGATCGAGCGGCGCTTCGGCTCGTTTCAGCGCACGATCGGCCTGCCCACTACGGTCAAGGCCGACGCGATCCAGGCCAAGCTCGAGCACGGCGTGCTGAAGCTCGACATCCCCAAGGCCGAGGAGATCAAGCCGCGCAAGATCGCGGTGAGCGTGGCCGCCGGCAAGACGCTCGAGGCGAGCAACAACTAGGTATACGCTCTTCGCTTGATCACTTCTAGTTTGTGTTGCCCTACGTGGCTTCGCCACGCGGTGCCACACAAAAAGAAATTCGGGGACGGCAATGCCGCCCCCGAACCCCCACCATGACCCCGCACCGACACGACACACAAGCCTACATCGGCAGGTTCATCCACCACGTATCCGCGTACGCCGCCTCGGGCATCTCGTCGAAGCCGTACCACAGCCGGAAAGCCGTCGCCGCGATGATCAACAGCCCGAACGCCGCAAAGATCACGAACTCGCTCATGGTGGTGCTCCTTGTGTGCTATGTGTCGTCCGTCTCACTGATGTGAGTGTACAGCACGGCAGGCGCGGGCGGATCGTGAGAATTACGGTGTGGCTTACGTATCTTTGGCGCGGCGCGGGCTGCGCTTTTTACGTATTCAGGGCGCGCCGGACGCCGCGCGCACCGCCCAGTAGATCGCCTTGGGCGTGCCGTCGGGCGCCACGAACGACCAGTTATCCTGGTAGGTGTGGGTGGCCCAGGGTGTGCCAAGCTGCCACAGGCACACCGCCGCCAGCCAGCCGCGCGTGCGCGCCATGGCGTAGGCCGCTACTGTCCAGCGCAGCCGCTGCGAGGGCAGCACCGCGCCGTGCCAGCGCGAGCTGTCGTTCCAGCCGCCCTCGGTGATCATGATCGGTTTGGCGCCGTCGGCGTGCGCGGCCATGATCGCGTGCAGCAGCTCGGGGCGGCGGAAGTTGATCGTTTCCGGCGCGGGCGCGGCTTCGGGCGGCTGCTGGGCGCCGTAGGCGTGCGCGGCCAGCATGTCGAAGAACGGCGCCGCGCCGGCCGCGTACAGCTCTGCCAGGTAGGCCAGGTCGCTCTGGTGATCGCTGCCGTCGCTGGTGGTGTCGGTCACCGGCGCCAGCCCGGCGGCGAGCACTACCGCGTCGGGCGCGGCAGCCTTGGCGCGCGGGTACACCGCCTTCAGCAGCGCGGCATAGGCGGCAGGTTCGGGCCGGCGGCGGCCCCACTCGAAGGCCAGGTTGGGCTCATTCCAGACGATCACATGGCGCACTCCGAGCGGCCGGTAGCGCGCCAGAAACGCCGCGACGTACTCGGCGTAATCGGCATAGTGCGCTTCGTCGAGCAGGCGGTCGCTGCTGCCGGCCGGGCGCGCCCACTCGGGCACGATGTCGAGCCGCGCCACGACGGTGAGGCCCTGGCGCGCGGCGTGCTGGATGATCATGTCGAAGCCGCCCCAGTCGTAGCCGTAGCGCGAGCGCGGCTGGGCATACGCCCACGGGAACAGCTCGACCACCCAGCCGGCGCCCATTTCGCGCGCCTGCGCCAGCGACTGGCGGATGTAGGCTTCGTCGGCCACTCCCGAGAGCCGCGTATGAATTCCTAGCTTGGGGTTATTGCTGATCACGCGCTGCTGGGCGGGCAAGTGCAGCGCGTGCGGCGCGCGCAGCGCCCAGAGCTGCATTCCGAGCGTGGTGGCCAGCACGAGCGCCAGCAGCGCGCGGGCAAGATGGCGGGTGTATGCAAACACGCTGCTATTGTAGCCACGATCGCGTGCGGCATCAAATGTGCCGGAATGGCGACGCCCCAGCTCGTCGTCGAGCCGGGGCGCCTGTGTACTCGCAGCGCCATTGCTGCGAGCCATGTGGCCGCTACGCGGTCGGGGCGCTCGGCCATGTTCTGGGGGTGCAATACATACCGCTGCGGCCGGGCAAAAGTTACGGGCGGTTACTGCCGAGCCAGCGCGCCAGCGCGCGCTCGTAGCTATCGCCGAGCAACGTGCTGATCACCGCGCCGCTGATAAACGCGTACAGCGTGCGCGGCTTGCCGGCCAGCAGGGCCAGCACGAGCGCCGGCACGAAGTTTGTGAGCGCCACGTTCAGCCCAAGTACCGTCTGCCCGGCTTTGGAGGTATGCACTAGCCCAAGCTGGTGGCCCGGCTCGCCGGTTGTGGTGGCGCGCAGCGTATCGCCCAGCCAGTTGCCGGCAAGCGCCGCGAGCGCCACAAGCAGCATCCCGCCGGCTTTGCGAAACGGGTTCATGGCCTTCCTCCGCAATCTACAAGCTTCAGCAAGCGTAGAAGCAAGAGTCAGGCCATGCGCCTAGCCGAACAGCTCTAGCTGGCGCAGCAGCCGGTCGCTCTCCCAGGTGAGCGGCGCGGAGCGCGGCAGCGCGTGCAGGTCGAAGCAGGCGACCGTGGCCATTGCCAGCACGTTGCCGACGATATTGAGGGCGAGCATTGGCGAGTTGGCGCGCTCGGAGAGGTGCGCCAGCCAGGCGGTGCGCCGGCGGCCATCGGCGCCCAGGCGCGCCAGCAGCGCCCCGGCGTCGACATTGTCGAGGTGGCCGCGCGGGCCGAAGATCCGCTGCTTCACCGCCCAGTCGTAGGGTGCGACGCGCAGCTTCTCGCGGTCGTGGTTGGCCTCGATCACCACAAGGTCGGCGTCGCGCAGCCCCGCGACGACAGTGTCGTCCCAGCTGCCCAAGTCGATCGCCAGGCCGACGCACCACGCGCCGGCGCGGATGCAGTAGCCCACCGGGGCGGCGGCGTCGTGCGGCACCGCGAAGCTGCGCACCTGAAACGGCCCAAGCTCGGCGGTGGCGCCTACCGGCAGTGTGCGCAGCTCGGCTCCGGCAATCGCCCCGCCCAGCGCGTCGGTGGTGGCGCGGTTGGCCACGATTGGCAGCGCGTGGCGGCGCGCCAGCGGCCCGGCGCTCAGCGTGTGGTCGCCGTGCTCGTGCGTCAGCAGGATGGCCGTCAGGTCGGCGGGGCACAGCCCGGCGTGGGCCAGGTGGCGCTCGATCCGCCGCTGCGGCAGCCCGCAGTCGATCAGCAGCGCGCCGCCATCGGCCTGCACCAGCAGCGCGTTGCCGCTGCTGCCCGAGGCGAGCGACGTAACGCGTAGGTGGTTCATTGCAGTGCCACCAGCGCGCCGCGCAGGTCGGCGATGATGTCGTTGGCGTCTTCGATGCCGATCGACAGCCGCGCCATGCCGTCGCCGATGCCGCGCTCGGCGCGCTGCTCGGGCGTCAGGTCGCGGTGCGACGAGATCAGCGGCAGCGTAATCAGCGTGTAGATGTCGCCCAAACTGGTGGCAGGCAAGATCAGCCGCAGGCTGTCGACGAAGCGAAACATGGCTGCCCGGTCGGCCGCGCGCTGGCCCGCGTCGGGGTCGCGCAGGTCGAACGACACCATGGCGCCGAACAGGCCGTCGAAGGCGCGCGCGGCTAGGTCGTGCTGCGGGTGCGACGGCAGGCCCGGGTAGTACACCCGCGCGACCTCGGGCTGGTCGGCGAGCCAGGTGGCCACGGCGGCGGCGCTGGCGCACTGCTGGCGCACCCGCAGCGCCAAGGTCTTCACGCCGCGCAGGATCAGCTGGGCCTCGAAAGGGCCGAGCACGCTGCCCAGCAGCTTCGAGTAGCGCCGCAGCGTGTCGCGCACCAGCGAGGCGCGCGCCACAACCACGCCGCCGGTGGCGTCGGCGTGGCCGCCGAGGTACTTGGTTGCGCTGTGCACCACCAAGTCGGCGCCGAGCGCCAGCGGGCGCTGGACGATCGGCGTGGCCATGGTATTGTCGACGATCAGGCGCGCGCCGGCGGCTTTGGCGCGCCGCGCCAGCTCGGCCACGTCGGCGACCTTCAGCAGCGGGTTGGAGATCTGCTCGACCAGCAGCACGTCGGGGTTGGTTTCGGCGATCGCCGCGTCGACGGCCGCGAGATCGCACATGTCGCAGTAGGCCACCGGCGTGCCCTGCTGCGCGAAGAATTCGGCCAGCAGGTTGGTGGTGGCGCCGTACAGGTCGCGCGCGGCCAGGATGCCACGGATGCGCGGGTGGGTGCTGCCGCGCGGCGTGCCGGCGGCCAGCAGCGCGGCGTGCAGCGCGGCCATGCCCGAGCTAAACGCCACCGCGCCGATGCCCTGCTCGGCGGCGGCAAGCACGCGCTCGAGCGCGCCGACGGTGGGGTTGCCATAGCGCGCGTATACGTAATCTTCGCCGCCCGCGAACGCCGCGTCGAGTGCCTCGGCGCTGCCGTACACATAGGTGGCCGTGGTGTAGATTGGCGTGGCGGTCGGCCGACCGGCCGGCGGCTGGGCGCGCTCGCCCTCGTGGATCAGGCGCGTCGCGAGACTCCAGCCCGCGTTTGAGCGTTCGGGCATCGGTGGGGGCTCCTCTTGTTTCTGGGTTGCTGGCGCTTGCGAGAGTATAGCATAGCTTTGGCATTTGAAAGCATGCCGTCGCGCGTATCGGCCTGGCGGCGTATGCGCCTGTGGAAAGTAACTCCGTTCGGCTATGCCCTGAGGCATGAGCGTACAGAGCGAACACGGCACCGGGCTTGTTTGCTTTTCGATCCCGGCTTGGGCTAGCGCCGCTGGTAGATCGCGGCGCGCGCGTCGGCATACACCTGCTGCCAGTGCGGGTCGGCCGCCAGCGCGGCGGCAAGGCGCGGCATGGCCGGCGTGTCGAGCAGCACGCGCCGCACGTCGTACTTGTCGATCAGCAGCGCGTTGTAGTCGCGCGCGTCTCGAATCGCCAGGTAGTCTTGCCAGAGCGCGTTGGGGTACAGCTCGATCCGCGGGTCGATGAACACCTGCTCGCTGGGGTAGAGCGCCCAGTCGAGGTACGATCCGTAGCCCATTTCGTTGAACAGCCGCCCCTGGCCGGGATGCGCGCGCAGGTACTCGGCGGCCGCCACCGGCGTGTCGCTGCTGAACAGCTCGGGGGCGCCGGGCACTGCCGCGAACAGCGCCTTGTAGGGCGCGGGCAGGCCCAGCGCGGGCTTGAATGGCGGCTGAACCGCCACCAGCAGCGCCAGCAGCAGCAGCGCGATCGCCGTGCTCGGCGGCCGGCCGCCGGCGCTGGCCAG
>CALLYN010000714.1 GCA_937858455.1 uncultured Kouleothrix sp. | reverse complement strand
ATGCGCGCGAGAAAAGAAAGCATACACGAGGAGGCGACGATGAAGTTGCTGCTGCGGATCCTGCGCTGGGCGCTGATCGTGCTGGTGCTGGCGCTGCTGCTGGTGGGCGGCGGCGGGTATGTATGGCTGCGGGGCGCGCTGCCGCAGACCACCGGCAGCCTCAAGGTGCCCGGCCTGAGCGCGCCGGTCGAGATCATCCGCGATACCGACGCAGTGCCGCACATCCGCGCCGCCAACGAGGCCGACGCGCTGTTCGGCCTGGGGTATGCCCACGCCCAGGATCGGCTCTGGCAGATGGAATTCCAGCGCCGCGTCGGCAACGGCCGGATCTCGGAGTTCGCCGGGCCGTCGCAGCTCGACACCGACAAGTTCTTGCGCACGCTTGGCACCGCGCGCGCCGCCGCTAGCGCCTGGGACACGCTGCCCGCCGCGTCGCGCGCGCCGATCGAAGCGTATGTCGCCGGCGTCAACGCCTTTATCGCCAGCCACAGCGGCCGCCAGCTGCCGGTCGAGTTCACCATCCTCGGCATCACCCCCGAGCCATGGCGCCCGCAGGATGTGCTGGTGTGGGGCAAGATGATGGCCTGGGACCTGGGCGGCAACTGGGGCGGCGAACTGCTACGCAGCAGCCTGACCGACAAGCTCGGCGCGGCAAAGGCTAACGAGCTGATGCCGGCGTATATCGATGGCCGCCCGATCATCTTGCCCGAAGGCAACAGCACCAGCGGGGCCACAAATCACGAACCGCGCAGCGCACAGCGCGCGCCCGCGCCCGCTGGCTCGTATTCCTCGGCGGCCAGCCGCCTGCTCGCGATCAACCAGGTGCTGAAGGACGACTTTGGCCTGGGCGGCACGGCCATCGGCAGCAACAACTGGGTGATCGGCGGCGCGCGCACCACCACCGGCAAGCCGCTGCTGGCCAACGACCCGCACCTCGGCGCGCGCATCCCCTCGATCTGGTACCTGGCGCATATCACCGGCGGCGCGATCGACGCGATCGGCGCGACGCTGCCGGGCGTGCCGGGCATTGTGATCGGCCACAACCAGCGCATCGCCTGGGGCGTCACCAACACCGGCCCGGATGTGCAAGACCTGTTCGCCGAGCATATTAACCAGCAGAACCAGGTTGAATTCAAGGGCGCGTGGGAGCCGCTGCAGATCATCCCCGAGGTGATCAAGGTCAAGGGCC
Organism: uncultured Kouleothrix sp.; assembly: GCA_937858455.1. Classification (GTDB taxonomy): domain Bacteria; phylum Chloroflexota; class Chloroflexia; order Chloroflexales; family Roseiflexaceae; genus Kouleothrix. The sequence continues at coordinate 5,694 of CALLYN010000714.1, read as the reverse complement.
AGCCCGACGTGACGCTGAACGTGCGCGTTACCCGCCACGGCCCGCTGATCTCCGACGTGCTCCAGGGCGTGAATGAGCCGCTGGCGTTCCGCTGGACCGCGCTCGACCCCGAGGATCACACTATTGCCGCGTTTCTGGGCATTAACCGCGCCCAGAGCTGGGCCGATTTCACCGCGACGCTGCGCGACTACTCGGCGCCCATGCAGAATTTCGTGTTTGCCGACGTCGACGGCAATATCGGCTACTACGCTCCCGGCAGGCTGCCCATCCGCGCCGCCGGCGACGGCACCCGCCCAACCGAGGGCTGGACCGGGGCGAACGAGTGGACCGGCTACGTGCCGTTCGACGAGCTGCCTCACGCATTCAACCCACCGCAGGGCTATATCGCCACCGCCAACAACCAGGCCGTGCCCAACAGCTACCCGCACCTCGTCAGCACCGACTGGGCCGCGCCCTACCGCGCCGAGCGGATCGTCGAGCTGATCGAGAGCAAGCCCAAGCTCTCGCCCGACGACATCGCCGCCATGCAGGCCGACCAGCAGTCGACCCTGGCGCGCCGGCTGCTGCCGCTGATGTTGGCGGCCAAAACCGAAGACGCGCGCGCCAAAGCCGCGATCGAGATGCTCAAGGGCTGGGACGCCACCATGAAGGGCGACAGCGCGCAGGCTGCGGTGTACCAGGCCTGGTATGCGCAGATCGCGCCGCACCTGCTGAAGGACGACCTGGGCGACCAGCTGTGGAATCAGTACGCCGACGAGCGCAACTACATCGCCATGCTGCTCGACACCACGCTGCCGAATAACGCCAGCCCCTGGTGCGACGACACGCGCACTCCGGCGGTGGAAGATTGCGCCACCGAGCTGGGCGCGGCGCTTGTGGATGGCCTGGCCGATATGAGCAAGGCACAGGGCAGCGACGACATCAAGTCGTGGCGCTGGGATCGCGTTCACCACGCGATGTTCCCGCATAATGTGCTCGACGGCGTGGGCGCGCTCCGGCCGATCTTCAGCCGCAGCGTGCCGAATGGCGGCGACGGCTTCACCGTCGACGTTGCGCCGCCGAGCACCTCGGACATGTACAACCAGTACCACGTGCCGTCGTATCGCGAGATTATCGACCTGAGCAACCTCGACTCCTCGCGCTTCATGCATACGGTTGGCCAGTCGGGGCAGGTGCTGAGCGGCGATTACGCCAACCTGATCGAGCGCTGGGTGCGGGTGGAATACATGCCCATGCGCTACGCCAAGGCCAGCGTCGACGGCGCGACTGCGGCGCGGCTGGTGCTCACGCCGTAGATAAACGAACTGTAAAGCTCAACTGGTGCCTCCGTTGGTATACTGAGCATAAACTGTATCGCCAACGGAGGCCGCCATGACAAACTGGCTGCAGGCACGTTTCTGGCTGCTGATCGGCAGCCTCCTGGTCATTCTTATTACCAGCGCCTACCTTGCCTTTGTGGTGCTGCCACGGCTCGGCCAGCCCGCGCCGGCGCTGATCGGCGGGCTTGTGCACAACGACGCGCAGGACCTCGGCGGCGCCGACGGCGGCGATTTTCCACGCGTGCGGCTGGGCGGCTGGAGCGCGGTGGCGATGCTGGCACTGCTGCTGCCGCTGACTGTTGGCCTCGGGCTCGCCGTCACCAATCGCGGCCGCGACCTTTCGCCTACCGAGCGGGCGGTCTGGCTGGCGATCAGCCTGATCAGCCTGGGCTTGTTCTTCTTCACAGCCAACGTGGCCAGTACGTTTGTTGGCGCGCTGCTCGGCTGAGCCGCTACGCCCCGCCCACCGCGCGGGCGGCGACGGCGTCGCGGTAGCGCAGCAGCGCGCCGACGCCACCCTGCGCCGCCAGGTACTCGCTGCCCTCGACGATCTCGACCGTGGCGCTCTGCTGGAGCGCGCGCGCCGTAAAGGCCTCGCGCAGATCGACCGGCTGAAGCTCGGCGCCGTCGTAGGGGCAGCTGCTGCGCTGGCCGGCCCACAGCATGCCGCAGCTCGGGCACTCGCCGCCCACACCCGCAAAGCTGCCCAGCATCAGCAGCGTGCCGACCGGGCCCTTGCTTAGCGCCAGCGCTACGTCGGCCACCCCCAGCGCGCCAAGGCCGTCTTTGGCGGTCATCTGCCGCTCGAGCTCGGCCAGCGCCTCGGCCTCCTGGCGGCGCTCGGTCTCGCGCAGCATAGGCTCGACCGTCGCGAGAATCGCCTTCATGCTGCTGTTGGGATCGAGGTGGATGTAGTCGATCAGCTTGGCCTTGATCGGCTCGGGCAGCGTGCTCATGATTGCGCCCTTGATCGAGTCGTTGCCGGCAATGATCACGTGCTGCGCGTCGTAGCGCTCGATCACGCGCTCGAGCTCGGCGGCCATGTCTTTGACGTGCGCTCTGATCAGGTTCTCGGTGCGGCGCTGGAATAGCATCTGGGCCTGGCCACCCTGGTCGAAGCGCTTGATCCGCTCGGCCGCCTGCGTCTCGCTCACGCGCTCGGCCTGATCGAGCGCGATCACGAAGATATACGCCTGCTGCCCTTCCACAAGCGCCACCGCGCTGGTCTCGTAGTCGTCGATCGCGCGCGCCAGCATACGGTGAGCATAGGCGTTTGCCACAAGACACAAAGTCTCGAAGGCGCGCGGCAGCCGCATATTCTTGGGACTTACGCAGCTGCGCTGTTCGGCTTCCCGAAGCCGCGCATGGTGACTGCGGCAGCAAGGTACTTTGTGATCATCGTGTGCGGTTTTTCCGCGCGGAGTGCGGAAAAACCGCACACAGCCAAGCGGAGCGCGGAAATTGGACACATTCAAAAGGAACGTACCGCTCTGCCGAAGGCTGAGCACGCAACTGTGTTTGTCCTAATTCTATGAGTCTTTGTGCCTCTGTGCTATTTGAAGTGCACTGGTGCTAGCCGCCTATCAGGCGGTCAAAGGCGTCGTCGGGCAGCTCGGCCAGCGTATCGACGGCAAGGTCGGCCGTGAGGCCCGCGTGCGACGTTCGCACGCCGATCGCGCGCATGCCGCCGCGCCACGCGCCCTCGATGCCGGCCGGCGCGTCTTCAACCACCACACAGCGCGCAGGTGGCACTGCCACGCGCTCGGCGGCCAGCAGAAACACCTGCGGGTCGGGCTTGCCGCGCTGCACGTCCTCGGCGCTGGTGATCGCGTCGAAGAATGGCTCGATCGCCAGCGCGGCCAAGATGGCCTCGACATTCAGGCGCGGCGCGGCCGAGGCGATTGCCTGGCGCCAGCCAGCCTGGCGCAGCCGCTCGAGCCAGTGCGCCACGCCTGGCAGCAGCGCGACGCCGCGCTCGCGCACCAGCTCGCGGTAGCGCGCCTCTTTGGCGTCGCTGATGCGCGCGATCGTGGTCGGCGCCACGTCGTCGCCAAGCCAGCCGCGCAAGATCGTGTCGTTGCGCTGCCCGAACGAGGCCACAAAGCGCTCGTAGGTCAGCGCCATGCCCTCGCCGGCCATGGTCTCGCGCCAGGCCAGCCAGTGGTACTCGGCCGAGTCGAGCAGGGTGCCGTCCATGTCCCACAGCGCTGCGCGTGGGGCTGCGTCGTTTGCTGATTGCATAGGTGTGTCGTTTCTTTCTTGCCGAAAAAGCTTGCGCGTGCGCGCTACGGCGACGTGCCCGGTGTGCGCGTGGCCACGCCGGTGGCGGCGGGCAGCGGCGCTGCGGTGGCCAGCTCGAGCGTGCCGCTGATCAGCGACGGGATGATCAGCGTCTGCCCGACCTGGATGGCGTTCGGGTCGGTCAGATTATTCGCGGCCATCAGCTCTTCGACGGTGGTGCCGAAGTCTTCGGCAAGCTTGCTCAGCGTGTCGTTGGGCTGCACTACGTATAGCCCGGCCGGCGTGGGCGTTGGAATGAGCCGCACCGCGTAGGCGGTGGCGGTGGCGTCGATATTCTGGGTTGGTGCGGGCGTGATCTCGATGATCGTGGCGGCGGTGGGGCGCGGCTCGCTTGGCGCTGGCGGGGCGCATGCCGCCAGTGCCAGCGCTGCGGCCAGCGCGGCCAGTCGCGCGAGTGTCGGCTGTTGGGCGATATTCGTCATTGCGATCGATTTCTACAAGGCTCAACCGGCATGCCATGGTTGGCGGGGCGGCCTTCGCGGCCACCTGCGCGGGGCGGCGCGGATTGTAGCAGCAGCTGGTGCGCCTGTCAACGGCCCTGGCCCTTCATCGCTGATCTTGCGCGGTATGTTATAATCTCGGCAAGTGACCGCTGCTATGGGCCAAAGAAAGGAGCATCAGCATGGGTGACAAATCGCCGAAAAATACTTCCAAGCAGAACAAGCAGAAAGAGGCAAAGAAGAAGCCGAAGTAAGCTTCTTGGCAAGCCAGGTTCTGCTCCAGGGAGGGTAAGCGATGGCGTAGGCGCCATCCTTGCCCTCTCGCTTTTTGCCGCCTGGCCGGCACAAAAAATCGGCGGGGCCGGGCGCCGCGCCGATGCTGCTGGCGGGTGGCGGTGAGCCGCGCGCTACTCCTCGGCCACCACTTCGTCCTCGACGACGGCGCCATTGTCGTGGTGCAGATCGAGCGCGGGCGACTTGGCGGCGCGACTCTGGGCGTGGTTGTTGAGCTGGGTGTAGATCTGGGTGGTTGAGATCGAGGCGTGGCCCAGCAGCGCCTGCACCGAGCGGATGTCGGCGCCGCCGCTGAGCATATGCGCGGCGAATGAGTGCCGCAGCGTGTGAGGCGTCAGGTCGCCGATGCCCAGCGCCTCGGCGTAGCCCTTCAGGATGAGCCAGAAGCCCTGGCGCGTCAGCCGCTTGCCGCGATGGTTCAGAAACAGCGCGTCGGTCTTCTGGGCCGCGCCGCGCGCCAGCTGCGTGCGCGCGATGTCGAGGTACTCTTCCATGGCGGTGGTGGCCGAGCCGCTGATCGGCAGGATGCGCTCGCGCCCGCCCTTGCCGACGCAGCGCACGCTCTCGGATTCCAGGTTCATATCGCGCAGGTTCAGCGCCACCAGCTCGCTCACGCGCATCCCGGTGGCGTACAGCAGCTCGAGCATGGCCTTGTCGCGCAGGCGCTCGGGCGTCGGGTCGCGCAGCGGCAGCTCGAGCAGCTCGTCCACCTGGGTTGGCGTCAGCGATTTTGGCAGGTAGCGATCGACCTTTGGCGAGTCGATCTGCTCGGTTGGGTCGGCCGGCGCCAGCCCCTCGGCCTTGAGAAACGCGAAGAACGATTTTACCGCCGCCGTGCGGCGCGCCACCGTGGAGTTGGCGTAGCGGCGCTCGCGCAGAAACAGCAGAAACGCCAGCATATCGTCGTGCGTCACCGATGCCCACTCGGCGATCTGGCGCGCGCGCGCGAATTCGCCGAACTGCTCGAGATCGGTGCGGTAGGCGGCTGTCGTATTCGCCGAGAGCCCGCGTTTATCGGACAGGCTGCGCAAAAACAGCTCAACTTGCTCGTCCATACCTTCTCCACAGCGCCGGTGTTACGCAGCCGGCTGTTTGGGCGAGTGCGGTGCGCTTGCGCCGATGCCGATAGACCCCGCGACCTCTGGGGTTTGCTCAGGCTGTGTTGAAAGAGACAGGGAGTTCGCAGCGTGCCGCATACCGTTGGCGTATGTTACCGCAACCCCTCGCCTATGTCAACCGAATGGCCGGGCATACCAGGGCTGGTGCAACGTTGGCCCTCACCCCCCTTATACCAAATCCGGCTGATCGCTTGGATTATGGTGGGGGTTCGGGGGCGGCTT
>CALLYN010000713.1 GCA_937858455.1 uncultured Kouleothrix sp. | reverse complement strand
GCGCTGTCCGCCGCAGGCGCGCTCGTCGGCTCGGCGGCGGCGACCGGAGTGTTGGCAGGCGCAAGCATGGGCGCGGCAGCGGCAGGCGCAGCGGTAGCTTCAACGGCCTGCCTGGCTGCGGCTGGCGCCTTTTCGGCTGCTGGCGCGGCGGTAGGTGCCGAAGCGGCCATCGGCGCTGTGGCCGGGCTGTTTCGGCCAAGCTCGCGCGTCAGCACAAAGCCAAACACCACCAGCAGCGTGGCCGCCACCAGCGCCGACCCGAGCTGCATCCACGGGAACGACCAGATCCGGCGCGGCGCCACCGTGGCTGCGTCGAGGGTGAACGAGCGTGGCGGGCGCACCGGCGCGAGATCGCGCAGCAAGCCCACGGTGGCGCGCAGATCGTCGAGCTGGGCGCGCAGGGCCGGCTCGCGCTCGAGGCGCACTTCCAGCGCGGCCCGCTCGGCATCGCTCAGCTGCTGGTCGATATACGCCGAGAGCAGCTCGATGTCGTATTCATTCGGTTGTCGATCGGGATGTGTCGTCATATCCATGGTGTGCCGAGTCGTACGAGCAACCCAACACGTGTATTCGTTACGTCATCTTAACGTATCACCCTCATGACGGTAGCGCGCCGGCAGAAGTTCCCCAGCCTTGAGCACATCGCGCAGACGCGCGCGCCCGCGGCTCAGGCGCGATTTCACCGTGCCGAGGTTGGTGTTGGTGATCTGGGCGATCTCTTCGTAGGCCAGCCCCTCGATATCGCTGAGGATCAGGATGATCCGCTGCTCGTCGGGAAGCTCGGCCAGGCCCTGCTGGATCGCCGCGGCCAGCTCGCGGCGCAGCGCGAACTCGGTGGGCGACTCGGCGGTGTCGGCGATCTGGAGCGGCGCGGCGTCGTCGGATTCTTCGGTCTCGAGGTCGAGCGATACGGTGGGGCGCCGCTTGCGCGAGCGCAGCAGATCGTAGCAGGTGTTGGTGGCGATGCGCAGCATCCACGAGCGAAACGAGCCGCCCCGAAACCCGCGCAAATTGCGAAACGCCGAGAGGAACGCGTCCTGCGCGGCATCAGCGGCGCTGTCGGGGTCGCCGAGCATGCGGTAGCATACGTTGTAGACCCGCCCCTCGTACGTGCGCACCAGCGTGTTGAAGCTTTCGACATCGCCACGCTGAGCACGCTCGACGATACGTCGCTCCTCGTCTGCCATTGTGTGTGTTGCTCCGGCGCAGAAGTGCTCGAACGCGCCTAGTATAGCATAGCCTTGCGGCTCACTCGAAGCGCAGGAGTGTCTGGCCTACCTGGATGATATCGCCGCGCCGCAGTGGCGTGGCTGCAGCCACGCGCTGGCCGCCAAGGTAGGTGCCGTGGGTGCTGCCGGCGTCTTCGATCGTGATCTGCCGGCCATCGTTGCGCAGCAGCGCGTGGCGGCGCGAGATCGTCGCGTCGCCGAGCAGCAGCACGGCGCAATCGTCGCCGCGGCCGATCAGCGCGCCTGAGCCGCCCAGCGGGTAGCTGCGTGGCTGGGCCG
>CALLYN010000712.1 GCA_937858455.1 uncultured Kouleothrix sp. | reverse complement strand
GGCGAGGGCGAAGCCGGCCGCGCTGCGGGAGGTGTGCCGGAGCGCGTGCCCGGCGCGGGCGCGGCACCCTTTGGCTGAGCGGCCTCGGCCAATCGCGCGGGAATGCTGGGCGATGCCATGGTTGGCCGTGAGGGTGGATGGGCAGGTATGTGCGGCGCAAGCTCGGCTGAGAGTGGCAAATCCGGCGCTATAAAGGGCTCGTGCTGGGGTGCGGGTGAGATCTCAGGCTCCGCCGCCTGAGCGGGCTCGGCGAATAGCACCTCTTCGGCATCGGCGGGCCACGCACCAGGCGACTCGATCACCCGATATGGCGCGACAAAGCGCGGCGCGGCGGTGCGCATGCGCGGCGCGTAGGCACCAAAGCGCGCCAGCAGCGGCTGGTGGGCCACAAGCGAGCGCGCGAGCCGCGCGTGGCGCAACATATGCCGAAGCAGAGGACTGAGCAGCATCGTACTACCCCAGGCCGGCGTGCGCCAGCTCGAATGTCTCGATCGCCACAGAGCTATTGTTCGCGTCGAGCGACGGCCCGACCCAGCGCACCGGGTAGGCCTTGATGAAATTCCAGCGCTGCAGCTCTTCGCCCTCGGTGTTGTAGATCAGCACCGACAGGTTGCGCCGGTCGTCGAGCTTGCCCTGCACGATCTTCATATACCACTTGAACAGCTCGTCGGAGCCGGCCAGCCCGCGCTTGAGCGTGATATTGCCGACGCGAATCGGGCCGGGTAGACGATGCACAAAGCCGTTGTTGCCGCCCTCGGCGTACTCGAAGATCTCAGTTTCGACTTGCAGGCCGCTGATCTCGGCGAACACGGCCTTGCTCACGCCTTCGATCTGCAGGTAAAAGCGGCAGCCGACAAAGGTATCACCATCCATACTCAGCGCTCCTTGCGGCGCGGCGCGGCGCCGCGCGCCAGCTCGAGCCGCAGGTCGGCCAGCATCAGCTGGTACACGCGCTCGGCCAGCTGGCGTACATCGATCGCGCGCGGCGCGGGCGGCTCACGCGGCGGCTCAGTGCTCTTCGGCGCCATCGCTCACATCCAGCACAAAGTGCGTCCCGCACGTCGGGCAGCGCGTTTCGACCAGGTTTGGCGCATGGCTGTTGACGCGCAGATACAAATCTTGCAGAAAGCTAAAGTCGGTAGCGAACAGCCCCTCGATCAGCGCGGGCGTCACGCTACCAGCCGAGCCGAGGCGCGTCACCACGCGGCTGAGCAGCGCAACGCCGACATACGCCTCGCTGGCGCGCACGCGCGGGTGGCTCAGCGCCTCGACCTCGTCGAGCGCGGTGGCGCGGCGCATGGTGCCCTGGCGGTGCAGCGTGCCGTGCGCATCGGCGTAGCCGCAAGGCAGCATAAACTCGAACTCGGTCTGGAGCATGGCTACTGCACTCGCTCAAAATCCTCGTATGCCAGCGTCACCGTCAGCGACATCGCGTCATTCGAGTCGGAGTCGAGGTCGCTGTAGGCCAGCTTGCTCGGCCAGGCATTGATGATCTTCCACTCGGCCACCGGCTTATCCTCGGAGTCGTAGAGCTTGATCGAGCCGGTGTGGGTAGCTTTGGCAACCTTGCCCTCGTGGATCTGCTTGTACCAGCTTTCGAAGTAGGTATCGTCCTTCAGCACGAACAGCTTGATCTGCAGCGGCGTAAACGACAGCTTGCCGGGGGTGCGGCTGATCGCGCGCTCCTTGCCGCCGCTGCCGCCCGACTTGGCCTCGGTGATCTCGGATTTACTTTCAAGGCCATCGCACGAAACGATCATGCCCACGACGGTTTTGTCGAACGTTAGGGCGAAGCGATGCGTCAAGAGCGGATCGTCGTCGCGGCTGGCCGCGGTGGTGCTTGGCATAGTTGCTCCTATGAATGACACGACTTTCGCAGACCATCTCAGAACGATCGGTGCAATCTATAGCGCACGCTACTTATCGGGCACCAGCTCCTGGTAGCAGATCTCGATCTCCTCGGTAGCCTTGTCGCTGTTGATGTCGAGCTTGGGGCCTTTGATCCGCGAAGGCCAGGCGCCGTTCACGTGCCAGCGGATCGTGGCATTGTTATCGCCATACACCGTCACGGTGCCGTTGACGCGCAGCTTGGCAATGTTGCCCTCGGCGAGCACGCGCTTGCGCCACTCCCACAGGCCCTTTTCTTTCGACACAGCCTTGGTGATCGTGAGCGTGGCGGGCTTGTACGGCCCCGGCGCCGAGCTGATGATCACTTTGCCGCCGCCCTTGTTCTGCTGGTGCGTCTTGACATCGCGCTCGTACGCCAGGCCAGTCACCTTCATCACCGGGCCTTTGAAGTGGTTGCCCAGCTCGAGGTAAAAGGTTTGCGCGCGGAACGGATCCTGGTTATCGGCCATTGCTTTTTGCTCCTTTTGCCTGCCTTAATTGCCAAGAGAAACGCGGTGCGCGTTTTGCCTTCGGCAGAGCGGTACTTTTTCATGGATGGTGCTGA
>CALLYN010000711.1 GCA_937858455.1 uncultured Kouleothrix sp. | reverse complement strand
GCTCGGGCGCGGGCATCGCGGGCTCCGCTTCGGCTGGCGGGCTCGCCTCGGGCGCGGGCATCGCGGGCTCCGGCTCGGGCGCGGGCATCGCGGGCGCCGCTTCGGCCGACGCCGCGAGATCTGACGTGTCGCCTTCGGCGCTATCGGCCTGTTCAGGCTTGCGAAATAGCCGGCTCATCAATGACATCAGGGGCTCCGAACTTATATGCGCAGCGCATAGAGCTGGTGATCCATCGAGCCAATATACGCGACGCCCTCGACCAGCGCCGCCGACGATACCACCGGGCCGTTGGTTTGGAACTTCCAGAGCAGCGCGCCGGTGCCGGCGTCGAGGCAGTATACACAGCCATCGACCGCGCCAAAGCAGATTTTGCCGCCGTCCGAGCGCGGCGACGAGGTGATCTGGCTGCCGGTGTCGAACTTCCACGACAGCCGGCCGGTTTTGGTCTCGAGCGCATACATCGTGCCGTCGACCCCGCCAATGCACACGCGCGTGCCGACAATGCACGGCGAAGAGTTTACATAATGAGTGGTGCGATAGCGCCAGGCCGGCCAGCCGCCCTCGCTGTCGAGCGCGTAGATATTGCCATCCATCGAGCCGACGATCACCAGGCCCTCGCCGAACGCCGGAGAGGAGATCACCGGCTGCTGGGTTTTCTGCTTCCAGCGCAGGCCGCCGTTGCGGATGTCGAAGCTATAGACGTGGCCATCGCTGCCGCCGATAAATACCCCGCCGTTGGCGACGCACGCCGACGAGCGGATAGGCATCCAGCTGCGGTGCTTCCAGATCATGGTGCCGCGCAGGCCATCGAGCGCATAGAAGTGCTGGTCGTCGGAGCCGACGAAGACCATGCGATCCTCGACGCGCGGCGACGAGCGCACAGCCTTGGCGGTGCGAAACGTCCAGCGCAGCGCGCCGCGGCGGGCGTCGAGCGCGTAGACTGCGCCGTCTTCCGAGCCAATGATCACCAGATCCTGCCACACCGTTGGCGACGACGAGATGCCGCCTTCGGTCGGGTACTTCCAGCGGAACTCGCCGCGCGCGCTGTCGATTGCGTACAGGTTGGTGTCGTAGCAGCCAACGAAGATCATGCCGTTGGCGGCGCACGGCGACGAGCGCACCTCGTCTTCGCACTTGAAGCTCCACAGCAGCTCGGTGTTAGCGGTGCGTGGCCGCGCCGGGGAAGTGGCGCTCGGGCGCACCGGAATGCCGCCAATGCTGGCAACCGCGCCGCCCAGGCTGGGCAGTTGCAGCAGCGCGGCTTTCATTTCATCGGCCGAGTTCCAGCGCGCCGAAACATCGTACTCAAGCGCGCGCGCCACCACTGCGTCGAGCTCGGGCGAAATCGCCGGGTTGAGCTGGCGCAGCGGGCGCTCGTGGAAGGTGAAGGGCGTTTCCAGGCGCGGGTCGCTGGCGGTGAGCAGGTGGTGCATGGTCGCGCCAAGCGCGTACAGGTCGCCACGCGGCTCGGCCAGGCCGCGATACTGCTCGGGCGGCGAGTAGCCTTCGGTGCCGATCATGGTGCCTTTGCGGTCGCCGCGGTTGAGGTTGCGCGCAATACCGAAGTCGATCAGCACAACCCGTTCTTCGGGCGTGACCATCACGTTCGAGGGCTTGAGATCGCGGAACACCACCGGCTCGGGGCTGCGGTTGTGCAAGTAGGCCAGCACGTCGCAGATCTGCACGGCCCAGCGCGCCAC
>CALLYN010000710.1 GCA_937858455.1 uncultured Kouleothrix sp. | reverse complement strand
ACCCAGCTAAACGCCACCATGATCTTGAACATCGGCACGATGATCACCGCGAACGGCACCATCAGCGTGCCCAGGTACAGGAAGAACAGCACGTCGCGGCCGAAGAACTCCAGGCGCGCGAAGGCGTAGCCGGCCAGCACCGAGGTGATCACCCAGCCAACCACCACGCCAAATGTGACGATCACGGTGTTCACCAGCTGCGTGCCCAACGGCACAATGCTGATCACTTCAAGGTAGTTGCCAAGCTGCAGGTTTTCGGGGAACAGCTGCGGCGGCACCTGCACTACTTCCGACGAGTTTTTCAGCGACGACAGCAGCATGTAGATGAACGGAAACGCCATGATCAGGCCGGTGACGAGCAGAAACGCATACGCCAACCAACGCTCGAACGGCCGCTGGAGCACTTGTCCGGTCATTATGTACCTCTTTATTGTGAAGCAGGCTCTGCTTATCTGCCGGCGGCACAACGCCAACGGCGTAGCTCGTGCCAATTACTCATAATTGACCCAGCGGTTCGAGATGCGAAACTGCAAGAAGGTGATCGCCATAATCATAATGAACAGCACCCACGCCAGCGACGACGAGTAGCCCATATGGTCGAGGATGAAGCCCTCGCGGTACAGCAGCGGCACCACCGTCAGCATCGAGTCGGCCGGGCCGATTGTGGTGCTGCGGCCGTAGCCAAGCGCGTAGGGCACATCGAACACCTGCAGGCAGTTGATCAGCGTGGTGATCAGGATGAAAAACGTGGTAGGCGAGAGCATCGGCACGGTGATGCGCATGAACTGCTGCCAGCGCGTGGCGCCGTCGATGCTGGCGGCCTCGTACAGCGGCCGCGAGATGCCCTGCAGGCCGGCCAGAAAGATCACCATGTTATAGCCGATCGTCTTCCACGAGAACACCAGGATCACGCTGAGCAGTGCCCAATCCGGCGAGGTGAGCCAGGGGATGCGCGGCAGGCCAAGCAGGCTGAAGGCATAGTTGACAAAGCCAAAGTCAATATTCAGCAGGTAGCGCCATAGCAGCGACACCGCCACCACCGAGGCGACCACCGGGATGAAGAACAGCGCGCGGAAAAACGCCTGGCCGCGAATTTTTTCATTCAGCAGCACCGCCAGTATCAGCGCCGGCACCGTCGAGAGCAACAGCGTGGCGGCCGAAAAGATCATGGTGTTGCGGAGCGCAAGGTAGAAATTCGAATCTTTAAAGACGTTGAGATAGTTCTCGAGGCCCACAAACTTCGCCTCGCCGACGGCGGTGCTGATGCGCGCGCTGGTGAAGCTCAGGTACAGCGAGATCGCGAGCGGCACGGCGAAAAAAATCATCACGCCCAGGATAGTGGGCAGCAGCATCGTGTATGCGTCGATCTGTTCGCGCAGCTGCTTGCTGCTACGCTTGTGCGCGGCGCCGGGCGCTGCGAGGGTCGCCTGTTTGCTCATCCCTGTTCCCTCCTGATCCTGTCGGCAGTGAGCGCCTGTCTGAAAAGAGGGAGTGCGAGGGGCTATGCTCCTCCACTCCCCTTTCTGGCCAGTGGCGGCCACGTCTGAGAGCAGCCGGCAGCCAGCACGCATGCGCGTGGCTGGCTGCCGGCTACGAGATTACGGCTACTTCTTAAAGGTGCTGGCGGTCTGGTCGCAGGCTTGCTTGCCGAAATCCTCCGGCGTGATCTTGCCAGCGATCATCTGATCCCACAGTGCTTGCACCTTGCCGCTGAAATCGCCCCAGTTGCCGGTGTACAGCGCCTGCTCGGCCACTGCGTAGTCGGCGCCCTTGATGAACGCCTGGTTGTTCGCCGGCGGGTTCGACTTCAGGAACGCGTCTACCGCCGACTGATCCTTGCGCGAGGGGATGTTGGTGCCCATCCCGGCCACCTTGCCCATCGCCTCGGCCGAGGTGATCGCCTTCAGCACTTCCCAGGCCGCGTCGGGGTTCGGCGTCTTGGCGTTGATGATGTACGGGCCCCAGAACAGCCAGGTGCTCTTGACTTTGCCCTCGGGCATTTCGGCAACGTCCCAGTTAAACTTGGCGTTGGTGCGCACGCCGGGGGTGAACCAGCGGCCGTTGAAGTACATGCCGACCTTGCCGGCGTTGAACAGCGCCTCGCCGTCGGCGTCGCCGGCCGGCACCAGCTTCTGGCTGTACAGATCCTGCACGTACTTGGCGCCGGCGACCGACTCGGGCGAGCTCAGGTTGCAGGCGGTGCGGTCTTTGTTGAACATGCCGCCGCCGGCCGCGTTGGTGAAGTAGCCCCACGCCGGGCCCCACCAGTCGCCAAAGCCCAGGCCATACTGCTGCTTGTTGGCGTCGGTCAGCTTCTTGGCGCTATCGAGCAGCGTATCCCAATTCCACTTGCCCTGGTCGCTCAGCTCTTTCGGGTTCGGGATGCCGGCGGCCTTGAACAGGTCGGCGTTAAAATACGTCACCATCGTCGAAACGTCGCGCGGCAGGCCGTAGATCTTGCCGTCGTGCGTCAGCTCGGCGAGCGGCTGCGGGTAGAAATCGCTGGCCTTGATGCTCGTGTCTTTGTCGAGGTACGGCTTGATGTCCAGCGCCTGGCTGGCCGCCACATAGTCGGCGGTCGACGCGCCCGGGATCCAGGCGATGTCCGGGGCGGTGCCGGCCGAAAGCTCGGCCTTCAGCTTGGGCTCGTAGTCCTGGTTCACGCCCGGGTCGTAGACTGCCTTGATGTTCTTGCTGGCCAGCTGCTGGTTGGCCGCGTCGTTCAGCGCCTGGTACACAGCCTGCTCGGCCGCGTCCGACGGCCGGGTGCGCCAGCGGATCGTGATTGCGTTGGCGCCGGCCGCGCCGCCACTATTCGCCGCCGGTGCCGCCGTGGGGCTGCTGGCCGTGCCGCCGCCCTGCTGCTGCGTCGAGACGCCACAGGCTGCCAGCACCAGCGCCGCCGCCATCACCAAGCCAAACAGGCTCAGCATCCGTTTAAACTGCATGGTCGGTTCCTTTCGCTTGTGAGCATCTGAGTTCCGTTCGTCGTCGTCGGGATGCGCGGCCTCTTGCCGCGCCGCGTTACTTCTCGGCCCTGCTCCTCCTTCGTTAGTGCGCTATCAGGCGCGCGGCAGCCCAGTGGTGCCGCGGGCGATAAACTCGGTGGAAATGATCGATGGCTGTGGTAGCGGTGCCCCATCCAGCTGGGCAAACAGCGCTCTGGCCGCCACCTCGCCCAGCGCGAAGCCCGGCTGGCGCACCGTGGTAAGCGGCGGCGTCGAGAGCGCTGCGGGCTGAATGTCGTCGAAGCCGATCACGGAAAGATCGCCAGGGATGCTCAGGCCAAGCTCGCGCGCCGCGCGCATCACGCCAAGCGCCATGCGGTCGTTCAGCGCGAAGATCGCCGTCGGCGGCTCGGGCTGCTTCAGCAGCATCTGGCCGGCGATCTCGCCGCTCTCGAGCGAGAAATCGCCCATGGCGATCAGGCCGCCGTCGAGGTGCAGGCCGCGCTCGGTCAGCGCCTCGCGCACCCCGCGTAGGCGCTCTTCCAGCGCGAATGGCCGCAGCACGCTGCCAACCACCCCAATGCGCCGGTGCCCCAGGCCAAGCAGGTGGCGCATGGCCGTCAGCGCGCCGCCGTAGTCGTCGGCGTGCACCGAGTGCAAATCGTCGGTGTGGGCGTAGCCGATCACCACCATCGGCGCCTCGTGCTGGCTCAGCACTTCGGTAAACGGCTGCAGGTCGAGCGTCTCGAGGATGATCGCGCCGTCGATCACGTCGCTGCGCATCAGCCGCACGCAGGCGCTGGCCGCCTCGGCCGGCGCGCGCGCCGTCGAGAGAAGCATGTTGTAATCGTGGGTGTTGGCCTCGTCCTCGATCCCGCGAATACATTCGAGCAGGTGCGGGTCGGCAAATAGCTGATCGGGGGTGTAGGGTATCAGCAGGCCGAAAATATACGATCGCCGCTTGCTCAGGCCGCGCGCGCGCTGGCTTGGCACGAAGCCGGTCTCGGCGATCACGCGCTCGATCAGCGCGCGCGTCTCGGCGCTCACATATGGCCGGTTGTTCAGCACTTTCGAGACTGTCGCCGGGGATACACCCGCCAGCTTGGCAACTTTATCGATCGTCGTCATCGCGCGCCGTAATCCTCTTTGATCGGCTTATTTCGGTTGAGCTAGCGCTGGGCGTAAAGACTTTCTGCGGCTACAGCGCGTACATATAGTAGCGGCTTACGCCCATGCTCTGGGGCGGGTTCGCGCAGCATAGGCCTCTAGAACGGCTCAGAGCGTACCGTAGATCGCCCCAAGCATCAGGCCGGCCAATTGCTTAATATTGAGTAGTAAAGCGGTTTCCGATAGCATACATCACTCTTAAAGATTTGTCAACTATCAATTTAGCTTGCCGAGCGTAGGCGCCCATGGTAGGATACTGCGAGCGCACCGGCGCACGATGGTATAGGAGTGCTGTATGACCCGCCCCGGCTCCGGCGGCCGCATCGAGGTGATCTGCGGCTGTATGTATAGCGGAAAAACCGAAGAGCTGATTCGCCGGCTGAATCACGTGCAGATCGCCCGCCAACGCCTGCAGGCGTTCACGCCCAGCCGCGACACGCGCTACGCCAGCGGCAACCTGGTGAGCCATAATGGCGTGCGGATCGAGGCCCAGCCGATCCACTCGATCCATCAGGTCGGGGAGTCGCTGCGCGACGACGTGCAGGTGGTGGCGCTCGACGAGCTGCACTTCCTCGACGACGATCCGGATACGATCTTGCGCACCTGCCAGGCGCTCGCCGGGCGCGGCTTGCGCGTGATCATCGCCGGCCTCGATCAGGATTTCCGCGCCACGCCCTTCCCGGCTATGGCCCGGCTGCTGGCGGTGGCCGAGCAGGTCGATAAGCTCTACGCGATCTGCGTGCGCTGCGGTGCCTATGCCACGCGCTCGCAGCGCATGATCGACGGCCGGCCCGCGCCATTCGACGCCCCTACCATCGTCGTGGGCGGCCTCGAGCTGTACGAGGCCCGCTGCCGCGCCTGCTTTGAGGCCGGGTAGCACGTATGCTGGCCGAAGATTTCATCGCCGCCAAAAAAGCCAGCTGGGAGCGCCTGAGCGCGCTTCTCGACCACTCGCGGCTTGGCGGGCTGGCGGGGCTCTCGGCCGAAGAGCTGGCCGAGCTTGGCCGGCTGTATCGCAGCGCAACATCGGATCTGGCGGTCGCGCGGCGCGATTTCGCCGATCACCGCGTCGTCGATTTTCTCAACGGCCTGGTCGCGCGCGGCCACGGCGCGGTGTACCAAAACCCGGCAGCGCGCCGCCGCGACATCGCCGTGTTCTTCAGCACCACGTTCCCGCGCACCTTCCGCGCCACCTGGCCGTATACCTTCGCGGCGTTTCTGATGTTCTTGCTGCCGGCGCTGGCCGGTTTCTGGGCGGCCTACCGCGACCCGGCGGCCGGCGCGGCGCTGCTGCCCGGCATCGAAGAGCGCATCCAGGATATTCGCGACAAGCACGAGTGGTGGAAAGATCTGAACGACGGCAATGCCGCCGGCGCGTCGCTGATCATGACCAACAACATCCAGGTGACGATACTGGCGTTCGCGGGCGGCACGCTGATGGGCGTGTTTACGCTGTACCTGCTGGCCCAGAACGGGCTGATGCTGGGGGTGCTGGCCGGCGCGGCGCAGGCGCTGGGGTTTGCCGGCAACCTGTGGGGCTTTGTCGCCGGCCACGGCACGCTCGAGCTCAGCGCAATCTTTATCGCCGGTGGGGCCGGCATGCAGCTCGGCTGGTCGCTGCTGCGGCCGGGGCTGCTCACACGCCGCGCCGCGCTCGTGCTGGCCTCGCGCCGCGCCGCGCTGCTGCTGCTCGGCTGCGTGCCCATCCTGGTGCTTGCCGGCACGATCGAGGGGTTTCTTTCGCCATCGGATCAGCCGCTGGCGCTGAAGCTGGCGGTGTCGCTGCTCTCGGGTGTGCTGCTCTACGGCTACCTGCTGCTGGCCGGCCGCGAGCGCCGGCCGCCGCGCTACGGCTAGGCCCACTCATAAACGATCTGGCTGGCTTCGTCGGCGGCGAATGCGTATAGAAAGCGCAGCTCGGCCGCCGAGGTGTTGCTGATGCTGTGCCAGGCGCCGCCAGGGATGAACAGCGCCGTGCCGGCCTCGGCCGTGTATGCCACCCCATCGATCTCGGCCACGCCAACACCAGCCAGCACCACGTAGATCTCGGCCTGGGCGTGGCGGTGCCGCGACAGCCCGCCGCCGGGTGGCACCAGCGCCAGCCCCGCGCTTAGCTCGCCGGTCGGGGTGCGCTCGCCGCTGAACAGCGTCTTCCACACAATCTCGCCACGCCGCGCGCTGTCGCCGTCGTCCCAGCTTTCCCAGCCCAGGTCGGCGATCCGCACATACACCGGCTGTTGCGGCTGCATCTTCGCCCTCACTGTGGCAGCGGCGGGCTCAGCACCAGCTGGTCGCCTGGCGCGGTGCCCGTCGCCGCAATCACGCCCGCCGGCATTTCGATCACATACCGGCCGCGCCACGGCGCCACTCCCGCAAACGGCCGGCCGGGCGGCATCGCCTCGCGCAGCCCCACCACCCGGTCGGCCCGATCGACAAACAGCACATCGATCGCCAGGCGCATGAAAAAGGTGTGGATGCTCCACTCGGGGTAGATGATCAGCGCGTAGCCGTGGGGCAGCGCCGCGCGGCCCATCAGGCCGCGCCCGCGTGCCACAAACGAGCGCGCCAGCTCGCCCCGGTCGGCCAGCACCGCGCCGCGCGTCTGGTTAACGATCTGTATAGCTGCAGCCGCCATAGCAGGTTGCCCGCTTTTCATACAAAGAACCGAGAACCTTCAAGCCGGTTCCCGGTTCTCGCTGCCTTCGCACTTCGCGCCTACAGGCCGCCAAGCGAGCCCATGAGCCGCGGCACCGCCGGCCCGAGGATCACCACGAACAGCGATGGAAAGATCAGGAACGCCATCGGGATGAGCATTTTGATCGGGGCTTTGTGGGCCGCCTCCTCGGCGCGCTGGCGCCGCCGGATGCGCATCTGGTCGGATTGGATGCGCAGGATCTTGCCGATCGAGACGCCAAGCTGCTCGGCCTGGATGATCGCGGCGGTGAATGTCTGCACGTCTTCCACGCCAGTGCGCTGGGCCATCTCTTTCAGCGCGTCGCGGCGCGCCCGCCCCAGCCGCGTGTCGGTGAGAACGCGCTTGAACTCATTCGACAGCTCGTTGTCCCACTTATCGGCCACGCGCATGAGCGCCAGGTCGAACGCCAGGCCGGCTTCGACGCTGATCGTCAGCAAGTCGAGCGCGTCGGGCAGCGCCTTGACGATATTGTGCTTGCGCTGCTTGATCTGGCGGCCCAGCCACATGCCTGGCAGCAGGTAGCCCAGCACCGCCAGCACCGCCGTATACATCAGCGCCTTGGGCGTGGCCATGCCCTGGCCGAACGTCACAAACGCGCCCGTCACCAGCAGGATCATCATCAGCGCCATGCGCAGGCCGGTGAACATGGTCGGCGTAATATTGCCGGGGTTGCCGGCCTGCTGAAGGTTCAGCCGCAGGCGCTCGGCGCTCTGCTTCGGGCCGATTTTGCCAAGCTGCGCCAGGATGGCGCGCGCCAGCGGCGCGAGCACGCGCTGGCTGAACGGCTGCTGAAGCTCCAGCTCGTCCAGCGTCATGGTTCGCTCGGTGAACTGGCTCAAGCGCTCGCCAATCGCATCGGTCTGGGCCGGGCGGGTCATTCC
>CALLYN010000709.1 GCA_937858455.1 uncultured Kouleothrix sp. | reverse complement strand
CGCGGCGCGCGCTGGCCGAGGGCCGCGTGGGCGTGCGCGACTACCTCGCGTCGCGGCCGGTGGTGGCCGAGCTTGAGGCGATCGGCCGGGCGATCCTGTACGCGGGCGAGACCGGCTGCGCGCTGCATATTGTGCACGTCAGCAGCGGGCGCGGCGTGGCGCTGGTGGCCGAAGCGCGCGCTCGCGGCGTCGACGTGAGCTGCGAGACATGCGCGCACTACCTGGCGCTCACCGACGAAGACGCCGAGCGCATCGGGGCGCTGGCCAAGTGCGCCCCGCCGCTGCGCGGCCGCGACGAGCAGGCGGCGCTGTGGCAGCAGCTGCTCGACGGCACGCTGCCCATGGTTACCTCCGACCACTCGCCGGCCCCCGCCAGCATGAAAACCGGCGACGACTTCTTCAAGATCTGGGGCGGCATCTCGGGCTGCCAGTCGCTGCTGGCGGTGCTGCTGACCGAAGGCCACGCCCGGCGGCGCCTGCCGCTTGCCACGGTGGCCGCGAGCACGGCAGGCTACGTGGCGCAGCGCTTTGGGCTGGCCCCGCGCAAGGGCCGCATCGCCGAGGGCGCCGACGCCGACCTGGCGCTCGTCGACATGCGCCAGCGCTACCGTCTCGACGCCGCCGACCTGCAGTACCGCCACCGCCACAGCCCGTACGTCGGGCGCGAGTTCCACGGCCGTGTCGTGCGCACGCTGCTGCGCGGCGCGACGATCTTTCGCGATGGCAGGGCCGTGGCCGCCAAGCCCGCCGGCCAGCTGCTCACACCGTAGCGGCTCGTATCTTGCAGCTGTTGTTTGTTTGAAGAAGCCCTCTGAAAGCTGTAAGATACACGATATTCACTCCCCGTTGCTAGATCACAACTGCCTCCACGTACCGCTCTGGTATCGTGATGATGGTGTTAGAAGGATTGAGTCAGCGTCGATTCAGACACTTGTAACTTGCCTGCAGAGTGCGCCGCATACAATAACGTCATGCCCGAAACAAACGCAGGCTAATCGTCATAATGGAGGTAGCAATGGAATTCCCAGCCTATGTCAAGCATGCCCAGCTACGTGCGTGGGTGGAAGAGATGGCGGCGCTGTGTAAGCCCGACGACGTGCACTGGTGTGATGGCTCGCAGGAAGAGTACAACGACCTGTGCAACCAGATGGTCGAGGCCGGCACATTTCTGCGGCTGAACCCGGCCAAGCGGCCGAATAGCTTCCTGGCCCGCTCGGATCCCAGCGATGTGGCGCGCGTCGAGGATCGCACGTTTATCTGCAGCTTGAGCAAGACTGACGCCGGGCCGACCAACAACTGGATGGCGCCGCGCGAGATGAAAGACAAGCTCACCAACCTCTTCGACGGCAGCATGCGCGGCCGCACCATGTATGTCATACCCTTCAGCATGGGCCCGCTGGGCTCGAACATCGCGCACATCGGCGTCGAGCTGAGCGACTCGCCGTACGTGGCCGTGAGCATGAAGATCATGACGCGCATGGGCCGGGCGGTGTACGACGTGCTGGGCGACGAGGGCGAGTTCATCCCCTGCCTGCACTCGGTGGGCGCGCCGCTGGCGCCCGGCCAGAAAGACGTGGCCTGGCCGTGCAACCGCGACGAGAAGTACATCGTGCACTTCCCCGAAGAGCGCTCGATCTGGAGCTACGGCTCGGGCTACGGCGGCAACGCGCTGCTGGGCAAGAAATGCTTCGCGCTGCGCATCGCCTCGGTGCTGGCGCGCGACGAGGGCTGGCTGGCCGAGCACATGCTGATCCTCGGCGTCGAGTCGCCCAAGGGCGAGAAGACCTACGTCGGGGCGGCGTTCCCGAGCGCCTGCGGCAAGACGAACTTCGCCATGCTCATCCCGCCGAAGTCGTTCGACGGCTGGAAGATCACCACCGTCGGCGACGATATCGCCTGGATCAAGCCCGGCGCCGACGGCAAGCTGTACGCGATCAACCCCGAGAACGGCTTCTTTGGCGTGGCCCCCGGCACCTCCGAGAAGTCGAACCCGAACGCGATGGCGTCGATCACCAAGAACACGATCTTCACCAACGTGGCGCTCACCGACGACGGCGATGTCTGGTGGGAGGGCATGACCAAAGAAAAGCCGGCGCACCTGATCGACTGGAAGGGCAAGGACTGGACGCCCGAGAGCACCACACCGGCCGCGCACGCCAACGCGCGCTTCACCGCGCCGATCAGCCAGTGCCCGGTGATCGACGCCGCCGCCGACGACCCGAAGGGTGTGAAGATCTCGGCGTTTATTTTCGGCGGGCGGCGCAGCAATGTGGTGCCGCTGGTGTACCAGTCGTTCAACTGGACGTTTGGCGTGTACGCCGCCGCGACCATGGGCTCGGAGATGACCGCGGCTGCTGCGGGCAAGCTGGGCGAAGTGCGGCGCGACCCGTTCGCGATGCTGCCGTTCTGCGGCTACCACATGGCCGACTACTTCAACCACTGGCTGAACTTCGGCCGGCAGATCAACAACCCGCCGAGGATTTTCAACGTCAACTGGTTCCGCCGCGATGCCGACGGCAATTTCCTGTGGCCGGGCTTTGGCGAGAACATGCGCATTCTGAAGTGGATCGTCGAGCGCGCGCGCGGCCGGGCGGTCAGCATCGAGAGCCCGCTTGGCTGGGTGCCGCGCTACGAGGATATCGACTGGACCGGGCTGGAGGGCTTCAGCAAAGAGCAATTCGACGCGCTGATGTCGGTCGACCGCGACGTGTGGCAGCAGGAGCTGCTCTCGCACGACGAGCTGTTCGGCCGGCTGTACGATAAGCTGCCGAAGGAGTTTATCTTCATGCGCGAGCTGATCCTTTCGAGCCTGTGGCGCGCCCCCGAGCACTGGGAGCTGGCGCCCGAGTAGCCCATAGCGCGCTTGCGCGCGGCGCGGCGGTGGCCCACTGGGCCGCCGCCGCGCTTTTTTATGCCCAACTGGCAGTATTTGGCACCTTTTTTCATTGCCATGGCAGCTGCGCCGGGGCTACACTCGCGCCATCGAACCGCCCGAAGATTGAAAGTGAGGAACTCGATGGCAGCTCAAACCTTTGGCGCATCCGTGGCGCAGCACGACCCAGCCCGCCTGCTGCGGCGCACGCTGTTCGCCGACGCACTCTTCTCGACCCTTGGCGGCGCGGGCATGCTGCTGGCGGCCGGGCCGATCGCTGCCTGGCTCGGCCTCGGCGCCGGCTGGCCGATCGCGCTGATCGGGCTCGATGTGCTGATCCTCGGCGTGTGGATCGGCTACGAGGCGCGCCGCACGCCGATCGCCGCCGGCCGTGTGCGCCTGATGCTGGCGCTGAATATTGCCTGGGTAGTCGCAAGTGTGCTCTTGCTGCTCTTCGACCCGTTCGGGCTAACCACCGCTGGTAAGTGGGCGGTGGCCGGCCTCGCCGATGCGGCGGCGGTTGTCGCGCTGCTCGAGTACCTCGGGCTGCGCCGGCTGAGCCGCGCCTAGCCGGTATTCGGGCAGAGGTGCGCTGATCACTTGTCGTATGTGGCGGTTCGGGGGTGGTGAAGCCGCCCCCGAAATTTCGCTGTATGCGGTTTTTCTGCGCGGAGCGCGGAAAAACCGCTCTGCCGAAGGCAGAGGGCACCAACTGCGTTTGCCCTAGATTTGACGGATCTGCCGCCATCGTTTATACCTCTCGCGGGCCTGTGGTGTTTCATCTGCCCGCGTGTGTGTATATGATCGCTGTCGATGTTGTGACATTTGGCCTGGCGTGGTGGCTCGGCTTGTATGTGCTGGTGCGGAACCCGCGCAAGCCGCTGCTGCGCCGCGCCGGGCTTGGCCTGCTGCTGTACGCATTGGCGCTGGCCGCCGCCACGCTCAGCCGCGCGGCCGGGCCAGGGTTTGCGGGTGCAG
>CALLYN010000708.1 GCA_937858455.1 uncultured Kouleothrix sp. | reverse complement strand
AGGCTGGCTGGAGCCGCTCGCGCGGGCCACGCCGATCGCGGCGGGGAGCGCGTGCTCGCCGGCGGGCGAGCCATCCAGCGGAACCAGGATCGCATGCGCGTTTTCTGCCATACTCGCTTACTCCATGATCTCGGCACTGGCGCGGCCACCACCCGCGCGCGGATTGCCGACGAAAAAGGCTAGCCCAAATGCTACCACAATCAGGCCGGTGATCAGCATCAGCGCGTCGCGGAAGGCCAAAACCGTGGCCTGGAGGCGCAGCTGAATCGCAACCTGGCGCAGCAGCTGCGCCTGCACCGGCAGCACCCAGCGCCCCTGCGCCGCCGCCTGCGCCACCACGCCGCTCAGATAGGCGTACAGCGGCGAGGCTTGGGTGGTCTGCTCGGCCAGGTGCGCGAAGTGCGGGATCGTCCGGTCCTTCACATATGTTGCGAGGAACGAGGTAATAAAGGCCGCCGCCACCTGGCGCTGCAGTGTGAAGAACGCCGAGCCGCGCGCCAGCTTCGCGCGTGGCACGTCGCTCAGCGCGATCACGCTGGCCGGCTGGCTGGCGAAGCCGATCCCGATACTCCGGCCGATCAGCAGCAGCTGGATCACCTGTATTGGCGTCGTGAGCGTCAGGCCCGAGAGCAGGTAGCTTGCCAGGCCCAGCGCCAGCAGGCCGATAAAGATCGACCATTTCGGCCCGAAGCGATCCGTCGCCAGCCCCGACAGCGGCAGCGCGATCAGCGTCACAAGCGACGACGGCAGCAGCACCAGGCCGGCCTGCTCGGGATTCAGCCCGCGCAGCACCTGCAGATACTGCGGCACCAGGAACAGCGCGCCGAATAAGGCAAACGTGATCGCGATGGTGATCAGGTAGGCGCTGCTCCAGTTCCAGCGCTTGTACAGGCTGAAATCGAGCAGCGGGTCGTCGGTGCGCAGCTCGACGACGATCAGCGCGACCAGGCAGATCAGGCCGAAGGTGCCAAACCCGAGCACCCTGGCCGACGACCAGCCGTCGCTGGCGGCCTCGCCGACGCCATAGACCAGCGACGAGAAGGCGAGCGTCGCGAGCACCAGGCCGGGTATATCGAGCCGCGCGCGCTCGTTGACGCGCCCGCGCCGCAGCAGCACCCAGCACATAAACAGGCCGACAACCCCGATCGGCACATTGAGGTAGAAAATGATCCGCCAGCTGAAGTACTGGATGATGTAGCCGCCGAATGTGGGGCCAAGCGCCGGCGCCAGCAGCACCGGCACGCCAATCGTGGCCTGGCTGAGGCCGCGCTGCTCGGGCGGGAAGACGGCGTAGACCTGCGCGATGCCCAGCGGCAGCAGCGCGCCGCCGCCCAAGCCCTGCAGCACCCGGAAGAAGATCATGCTGCTGACGTTCCACGACAGCCCGCACAGCATTGAGGCGATCGTGAACAGCGCCAGCGAGATCATGTAGATCCACTTGGCGCCAAAGCGGTCGGCGAGGTAGCCGAACAGCGGGACGCTGATCGTCTGCGCGAGGGTGTAGGCCGTCACCACCCACTGGATATCGTTCAGGGTGACGCCGAAGACAGCCTGCAGCTTGGGCAGCGCAATATTCACGACGGTCGAGTCGAGCACGGCCATAAACAGGCCGAAGATCACCGCGATCGCGACCAGCCACTTATATTCCAGGCCCAAAATACTGCGCACTGCGGGCTTGCCGGGGGCGGGGGGGCCGACTGGCCTGCCCGCCGGCCCGGCCGGCTGGAGCGACTCAGCAGCACTCATCGAAAAGCTCCCTGTTATTTCCCATAAAGTCTCGTGCCCTATGCCGTGCGGATGCGCACATAGGCGTTCTCGCCGGGGTACAGGCTCGTGCCGGCCGTCGAGCCGATGCTGATATGCACCTCAATGCGCTGGGTCACCTTGGTGAAATTGCTGGTGGTGCGGTCGCTCGACGGAATGATCGCGAACGAGCTGGCCGTCGCCTGCAGCACCTCGCTCACCGTGCCCTGGTAGACACTGCTGCCGGTGGCGTCGACCGTCACCTCGACGGCCTGGCCAGCGTGAATTTTGTGGATCTGGCTTTCGTCGACGTAGGCGGTGATGCGCATTGCGTCGAGGTTGGCGACATACGCGAGCGCCTGGGCCTGCGCGACGACCTGGCCCTCCTTGGCGTCGACGCGCAGGATTGTGCCGTCGAGCGGGGCGGTGATATTGACGAACACCGAGCTGGTCGTCGGTTTGATCTGCCCCAGCACCTGGCCGGAGTGCACTTTGTCGCCCGGCCTGACGCGCCAAGTCGCCAGCGTGCCCGAGGCCAGTGGCGCAACCGAGACCATGTTCGAGTCGACCAGCGCGTCGTCGGTAGAGACATAGAAAGTTGAGTCGATGTAGTAGGTGTAGCCAAAGCGCGCGAGCGCGGCAAGCACGATCAGCCCGACGATGCCCAGGATCAGCGGGCGCCGCCCGACGCGCGCGCGTGCCCGCGGTGGCGCGCCCGCGCCCGGCGTTTCGGTAGGAACCGTCCCTGTGGTCATGGAAATCTCCCTGAATACAAGCATTACGCAACACCGGCGTGCCGTGCTGGCGCGGGGCAAGCTCCACGTCGTACAAGCGCGATGAGGTGTCAGGAGGGTTTGGAAGGCGCTTCGGCCCTGGCGACATTGGCAAGTGCCCGCAGCCCGAGCTGCAGCGCCGCGAGAGCCGTATCGTCGAGCTGGGCCAGCCAGCGCTGCATCGGCTCGCTGCGCATCTCGCGCAGCTGCTCGATCAGCTCGACTCCGCTGGCAGATAGCTCGGCCAGGGTGCGGCGCCGATCGACCGGATCCTCGGTTCGCACGACAAACCCAGCCTGCACGAGCTTGTCGGTGAGATGGCTCGCGGTTGGCTGGCCAACGCCCAGCAGGTCGGCGAGCTGGCCAATCGGCAGCGCCCCGACATCATAGAGCGTGAATATGGTCTTGAGCTGCGCCATCGACAGATCGAGGCCGATCCAGACCTGCCTCGACGACGTGCTGATCGCCCGCCCGATGGCCTGGTATGCCAGCAGGATGTCGTCGGTCAGGGGCGCGCGTTCGCCTGCCATGGTGCTTCCTTCCACACGATGGCGCGAGTATAGCAAATTGCATCGATATCGTCAATATATTTGCGGGCAGCGGCGGCCGGCGCGCCGAGCCCTGGGCCGAGCGGCACTGTGAAGGATGCTGCTACCGGCAGTGGTATACAGCTGCCGGCGGCACGTGACTTTCGGGCTTCTACGGCGTTCTAATCAGCATCTGCCACTCGCGGCCCGGCGCGCGGCGGCGAGAGCGCCGGCCTTTTGTTGGTGGCAGAAATCGACTATACTAGCTATAGAGCGCGCAGAACACTGCGCGCCGCGTGGCGCCTACCACGATGTAGTGCCGGCCCGCACAGCAACCTCGCGCACGACCAAGCCGTCGCGCCGGGACAGCAGACGATCGCAGGTATCGCACGAGCCTGCGGCGTGTGCTGCGCCGGCATTTGCAAAAGGTGAGACATGACCCACATTCTGGTGATCGACGACGACTGGCTGAGCGTCAAGATGACCGCGTTCATCCTCAACGACGCGGGCTACCGGGTTTCCAAGGCATTTGATCCACGCAACGCCCTCAAGGTTCTCGAGCACGACCCACCCAACCTGATTTTATTGGACATCGGCCTACCGGCTCGGACGGGCTTTGCGCTGTGCCGCCAGATTCGGAGCGCCTCGGACGTGCCGATTATTTTTCTCTCGGGCTCACGCGATCCGGCCGATCGGGTGAAGGCGCTCGAGGCCGGCGGCGACGACTGCATCGGCAAGCCGTTTGAGCCCGCCGAGCTGCTGGCGCGCATGGTGGCAGTGCTGCGCCGCGCCGATCGGACGCAGCGCACCTCGCGCGCGAAGCTGACCATCGGTGACCTCTCGCTCGACCCGGTGGGCCGGCTGGCGAGCTTTGCGAATGGCCGCGAGATCGAGCTGACGCCGATTGAATTTCAGATCGTGCACACCCTGGCGCGCCAGGCCGGCCAGCTTGTGAGCGACGCAGCGCTGATGCGGCTGGTATGGGGCGCGCAGGCGCGCGGGCGCAATCTGCTGACGGTATATATCTACCGGCTGCGCGCGAAGCTGTGGCCCGGCAGCGAGTCGCCGATCGCGACACTGCGCGGCCAGGGCTACATGTTTATGCCGGCCGGGGCCGGGCGCGTGCGCGAGCGTGTGGTTGGCGAGGCGGTGCCGGGGATGTAGGGCGTGATACCAAACTGGTGGTTACTGCTCAGACAATTTCTGAGAGCAGAGAGCGATCCGGTGGGGTGAAGCCCGAGCGTATCAGGAGGGCCGAGGCTCTACGCACTCCGCTCAATCGCCCTGCGCTCTGCTTGTATGCGTGTCGCGGTCGGCGAGCAGGTGCTCGATCGCGGCCGACAGGGTGTCGACCTGGGCGTGCAGGCGCGAGATATCGCGCTGGCTAGGCAGCTCGACCACGGCGCTGGCCTGGTCGTGCAGCAGCAGGGCCTCGAGCCGGGCCAGCTCGTCGGCGTCGATCGCCCCGGTGGCCAGCAGGTGATCGAGGCGCTGCTTGATCGCGAGGTCGATCAGGCTGGCGCCGCTGAGCGTGCTCCAGATCGAGCGGCTGACGCCCGCGAGCGTGTCGCCGCCGGCGCGGATCAGGCCGGTGAGCACCTGGGTCGGCAAACGATCGCCGCTGTTGCGCGCCTGCAGCACCACCTGGGTGAGTATCGCCGCAGTGATATCCTCGCCGGTCTCGTTGTCGAGCACCTGGACTGGCTCGCCGGCCTGGATGAGCGTAGCGATGCCCTCGAGGGTAATATACTGCTTGCGGTTGGTGTGGTACAGCTTGCGGTTAGCGTATTTTTTAATCGTCTGCATGGCTATCTCTTGTCGGCTGGCCTGTGGGGCGTATTATACCACCGTACGCCCTCCCAGGGTATAATACGCTGTTCGCCTGATCACGTATCGATTGTGTTGCACTCCGTGGCTTCGCCACGGAGTGCAACACAA
>CALLYN010000707.1 GCA_937858455.1 uncultured Kouleothrix sp. | reverse complement strand
CCTCGCCGCGCGCCAGCGCCGTGTCGGCGGCGCGCGCCTGGGCTAGCGCCTGCTCGGGCAGGAGCGTGACGATCGCGTTCACGCGCGGGTTGATGCGCGCGATCTGCTCCAGGTGCGCCTGCATCAGCTCGTACGCCGAGATCGCGCGCGCGCGCAGCATCGCCGCCAGCTCGGTGGCGGGCAGAAAGCACAGCTCGTGTGTGTCCATGGCAGAACCCTTCGCTTGGTTGGCGCCCGGAAGGCATCGGCGCCGCGCACCACTATAGCATGCTCTGCTCGCCACGCTGTAGTGCCTGTGCGCCGCCGCGCTACCCGCATGGCTCGTGCTAAATCGGCCCTCGCTCTCGTTCGCCTGAAAGACGTTGCCCCAGCCCTGGCGCTGCCCGCGCGCAGGGCAAGCGGCGCGCCTGCGATCTGGTACAATAAAGCATCGCCTGCGGCCGGCATCGCATCCGGCATCATATAGACATACGTAATCGGCATGCTAGCTGCTGGCGCCGCCCATGCGGCGCCGTGTGGCCAGAGGATGAGGAGGCGCATATGACCACCGACGGCTTCGAGCTGCTGCGCGAGCAGGACATCCCCGAGCTGAACACCAGGGCGCGGCTGTACCGGCACGCCAAAACCGGCGCCGAGCTGCTCTCGCTCGAGAACGACGACGAGAACAAGGTGTTTGGCATCACCTTTCGCACGCCGCCGAGCGACTCGACCGGCGTGGCCCATATTCTCGAGCACTCGGTGCTGTGCGGCTCGCGCAAATACCCGGTCAAAGAGCCGTTCGTCGAGCTGATCAAGGGCTCGCTCCAGACGTTCGTGAACGCCATGACCTACCCCGACAAGACGTGCTACCCGGTGGCCAGCCAGAATGTGCAAGATTTCTACAACCTGATCGACGTCTACCTCGACGCGGTGTTCTACCCGCGCCTGACGCCGCAGGTGCTCCAGCAAGAGGGCTGGCACTACGAGCTGAACGACCCCGCCGAGCCGCTGACGTTCAAGGGCGTGGTGTTCAACGAAATGAAGGGCAACTACTCCTCGCCCGATAGCGTGCTGGCCGAGCAGTCGCAGCAGGCGCTGTACCCCGACAGCACCTACGGCGTCGATTCGGGCGGCAACCCGCGCCATATCCCCGACCTGACATTCGAGCAGTTTAGCGCGTTCCACCGCGGCTTCTACCACCCTTCCAACGCGCGGATCTTTTTCTATGGCGACGACGACCCGGCCCAGCGGCTGAAGCTGCTCGACGCGTACCTGCGCGACTTCGAGCCGAGCGCCGTCGACTCGCACGTGGGCCTGCAGCCGCGCTTCGCCGAGCCGCGCCAGCTGACGCGCTCCTACGCCGGAACCCAGGACGACGGCGAGAAAAAGGCCATGGTCACGATCAACTGGATGTTCGACGAGGTGAGCGACACCGCCACCGACCTGGCGCTCGGCATTCTTTCATATATTCTGATCGGCACGCCGGCCGCGCCGCTGCGCCGCGCGCTGATCGACTCGGGGCTGGGCGAAGACCTCGCCGGCGGCGGCCTGATCGACTCGCTGCGCCAGATGATGTTCTCGACTGGCCTGAAGGGCATTGCCGCCGCCAACGCCGGCGCCGTCGAGCAGCTGGTGCTCCAGACGCTCACCCAGCTCGCCAGCAACGGCATCGACCCTGAAACCGTCGACGCGGCGATGAATACGGTCGAGTTCAGCCTGCGCGAAAATAATACCGGCTCGTTTCCGCGCGGCATCGCGCTGATGCTGCGCGCGCTCAACACCTGGCTCTACGATCGCGACCCGCTCGCCCCGCTGGCGTTCGCGGCGCCGCTCGACGCGATCAAATCGCGCATTGCGGCCGGCGAGCGCGTCTTCGAGCAGCTGATCGTCGAGTATTTCCTCAAGAACACGCACCGCGCCACAGTGCTGCTCACACCCGACGCCGACCAGGCCCGCCGCGACGCCGAGGATGAGCAGGCCCGCCTTGAGGCCGCCCGCGCCGCCATGAGCGACGCCGACCTGGCGGCGGTGGCCGAGAATGCCCGCACGCTCAGGCTGGCCCAGGAAACGCCCGACACGCCCGAGGCGCTGGCGAGCATACCGACGCTGACGCTGGCCGACCTGGCGCGCGAAAACAAGAAAATCCCGATCGCGGTGTCGGACGATGGCGGCGCGCGCATTCTGTACCACGACCTGTTCACCAACGGCGTGATCTACCTCGATGTCGGCCTCGATCTGCACATGCTGCCGGCCGACCTGCTGCCCTACACCACGCTGTTCGGCCGCGCGCTGCTCGAGATGGGCGCTGGCGCCGCCGACTTCGTGCAGCTCTCGCAGCGGATCGGCCGCGCCACCGGCGGCATCTGGAGTCAGCACCTCACCTCGGTGGTGCGCGGCTCGCAGCACGCGGCGGCCTGGCTGTTCCTGCGCGGCAAGGCGACGCCCGAGAAGGCCGGCGAGCTGCTGGCGATCGTGCGCGACGTGCTGCTCGACGCCCGGCTGAGCAACCAGGAGCGCTTCCGCCAGATCGTGCTCGAAGAAAAGGCTTCGCACGAGGCCCGGCTCGTGCCGGCTGGCCATGCCGTGGTGAATACGCGGCTGCGCGCCAACTTCAACGAGGCCGATTGGGCCGCCGAGCAGATCGGCGGCGTCACGTACCTGTTCTTTCTGCGCCGGCTGGCCCAGGCGGTCGACGCCGACTGGCCGGCGGTACAGGCCACGCTCGAGCAGATCCGCGACACGCTGGTGAATCGCGCCGCCATGCTCTGCAACGTCACTACCGACGCCGCCGGCTGGCACCAGTTCGCGCCGCAGCTTTCGGGCTTCCTCGGCGCGCTGCCAAGCTCGCCGGCCGTGGCCGAGCGCTGGGCGATCGACCAGGGCGCGCGCTTCGAGGGCCTGGCCATCCCCGCGCAGGTCAACTATGTCGGCAAGGGCGCCGATCTGTACAAGCTCGGCTACAAGCCCAACGGCGCGGCTGCGGTGATCGGCAAGTACCTGCGCACCACCTGGCTGTGGGAAAAGGTGCGCGTGCAGGGCGGCGCCTAC
The DNA here is from genome assembly GCA_937858455.1 of uncultured Kouleothrix sp. Taxonomy (GTDB): domain Bacteria; phylum Chloroflexota; class Chloroflexia; order Chloroflexales; family Roseiflexaceae; genus Kouleothrix. Next base: position 4,800 of record CALLYN010000707.1, on the reverse strand, counting down.
GGCGGCTTCAGCGTGTTCGACCAGCGCTCGGGCGGGTTTACATTTCTGTCGTACCGCGACCCGAACCTGACCGCCACGCTTGATGTGTACGACCAGACCGGCACGTTCTTGCGCGAGGCGCGCCTCGACGAATCCGAGCTGACGCGCAGCATCATCGGGACGATCGGCGATGTGGATACCTACCAGCTGCCGGACGCCAAGGGCTACACCTCGATGGTGCGCTACCTGGTGGGCGATACCGACGAGATCCGCCAGCGCATCCGCGAGGAAATCCTTGCTACGACCGCCGCCGATTTCCTGGTGTTCGCCGATGTGCTCGACCAGGTGGCCGACCGCGGGCTGGTGGTGGTGCTTGGCTCGCAGGCGGCGATCGACGCCGCGAACGCCGCCAAGCCCGGCTGGCTTGACGTAACCAAGGTCTTATAAAGCAGCTGCGTTAGGCGCCGGCCTTGCGGCAGCTGGTCTGAGGGCTGCGCCCTCCAAGATGCTTTCTTTTTCGGCCGGCCGCCCTGCGGTGGCCGGCCGAAAAGAGCTGCCGCGGGCGGCAGAGCTGCCCGCGGCCCACGTGTAAGCCCTGCACATCAGAGAAAGCAAGCCCATGCCATTCTCCAAAATTCTACGATTGGGCCTGATACACGTCGCCGTGGCGATCACGCTGGTGCCGATCAACAGCACGCTTAACCGGATCATGATAAGCGAGCTGGGGCTGGCGGCCACGCTGGTGGCGGTGCTGGTGTCGCTGCCATACCTGTTCTCGCCAATCCAGGTGTGGATCGGCGGCTACTCCGACCGCCACCCGGTGCTTGGCTTTCGGCGCACGCCGTATATTCTGCTTGGGCTGCTGCTGTGCGCGGCCGGCGCGGCGTTGGCGCCATCGGCGGCGTTTCTCATGCACCGCAGCCTGGGGCTGGGCCTGCCGCTGGGCCTGCTCGCGTTCGGCGCGTGGGGCATGGGCTTCAACTTCGCCACGGTGTCGTACCTGTCGCTCGCCACCGATCTTGCGGGCGAGGAACACCGCGCGCGCACCGTCGGCGTGATGTGGTTCATGCTGATCGCCAGCGTGATCATCACGGCGATCGTGGCGGCGCAGCTGCTGCGGCCGTACGCCGCCGACCCGCTCGGGCCGGCCGGGGTGGCCGCGCTGTACCGCGTGTTCTACGGCGTCTCTGCCGTGGCGATCGGGCTGGGCCTGGCCGGGCTGCTGGGCCTCGAGCGCCGTGGTGCGGCCGCCCACACCGGCGAGCGGCAGTCGTTTGCGCAGCTGCTGCGCGTGGTTGGCGCGAATGCGCAGGCGCGGCTGTTTTTCGTGTACCTGGTGCTGCTGCTGGTGGCGCTGCTGGGCCAGGATCTGCTGCTCGAGCCGTACGCCGCCGATGTGTTTGGCGTGCCGGTGAACCGCACCACCGAGTACACCGGCATCTGGGGCATCGCGCTGCTAGTGGCGCTGCTGCTGGCCGGCCCGCTTACCCGGCGCGTCGGCAAGGGGCGCGCGGCGGCGATCGGCGGCGGTGTGGCGGCGGCCGGCCTGCTGCTGATTGCGCTTAGCGGCATTGCCGGGGTTAAGCCGCTGCTGATGGTGGCGCTGATCGTGTTTGGCTTCGGCAGCGGCATCTCAACCGCTACCAACATCTCGCTCATGCTCGACATGACGCTGGCCGGCCAGGTGGGTGCGTTTATTGGCGCGTGGGGCATGGCCGACGCGCTGGCGCGCCTGGTTGGCACGCTGCTCAGCGGCGTGGTGCGCGATAGTGTCAAGGCGCTCACCGGCAACGCCACCGCCGCATACGTCACCGTGTTTCTGATCGAGGCGCTGGCGCTGGGCGTGTCGCTGCTGCTGCTCAGGCGCATCAGCGTCGCGCGCTTCCGCGAAAAGCAGGCGCCTGGCGTGATCGAGCTGGCCGGGTATGTCGATCTATAGGCCCGATCGGGCCGCTCGCTTCTCTCATCTAGGCTTTATCTTTGGCTCACATAGACTTTAGCTAGCCGGCCGATAATACCTCTGCGATGTCAAACAACTTGCAAGCTGCGGTGCGGGGAGTTTGACAGGGCGACCTTTCTCCCTCCTTCACGAAACCAGACGGGTCGGGCAGCCCGTCTGGTTTCGTATTTCCCCCTCTCGTCTGCGAAGGCTCGCATGAGGGCCTTGGAAAGTCCAGATCATCCCGCTTGGCGGGCGTGCGACGCTCCGGCTCGGCTATTTTCGATGAAGTCTATTGCGCTTCCCCTAGCGGCGCGTCGAGAAATGGCACGACGATTGGGATGAGCAGATCGTCGCGGCTCGCCAGCGTCACGTGGGTGGTGCCAGGCAGAATCGCCAGCTGCGATCTGGGCAGCCCCGCCATGTCGCCGGCCACGCCGCCGCCCAGCAGCCGGAACATCTCGACGGCATGCTCGGGCTGGATGATGTCGGAGTCGCCGATGATCAGTAGTGTCGGCGCGCCGAGCGCGCGGATCGCCGCGGCCGGAATGTCCTTGGTGCCGCGATCCATCTCGCTCTTTTTGGCGAACAGCCGCGCGAAATCACCCGGCCTCGGCGCGAGGCGCATGTACTCGTCGTGCCACGGTGAGCCGATCATCATGTCGGGGCTCATTTCACCCATGCCCTCGAGCAGCCCAGGGTGCAGGCCTGCCAGCGTGTACGTGACCGAGGCTAGCACGAGCTTGCGAACCGCTTTGGGGTGCCGTAGAGCCGTATGCAGCGCCACACCGGCGCCCATGCTGTAGCCGAAAATGTCGGCCTGGCCGAGGCCCAGCTTCCCGATCGCGGCGGCCACGTCATCGGCCATGGCCTCGAGGCTCATGGGCCGCTCGATATCGGCGGTGCGCCCGTGGCCCTGCAGCTCGAACGCTACCACCTGCCGCTTCGCGGATAGCCCCGGCAGCAGCCGCTCGAACGAGCTGCCGATCGCCGAGAAGGCGCCGTGTAGCAGCACCAGCGGCACGCCGCCGCTGCCGTAGATCTCGTAGTACATGTCCAGGCCGTTCACCTGGGCGTAGCCGGTATTGCTTGGTTTAGCCATATGCTCTCCTTGTGTATGAGCCTTGCCTGCTGTGGTGAAACGCCATGGCTCGCCGAATACCTCAAGCCGCTTGAGCAGCAAGCTCTGATCCACCACTACATGCCGCCGGCTCGAGCGTGCGCCGGCCGCGCGCTGAGCCAGGCACCAAAACGGCGCGCGCCGGCGTTTACTTCTATAGCAGCAGGGCTTATACGCTCTTCGCTTGATAACTTTGGAACTACGCAGTTGGCGCCCTCAGCTGATCGCTTGGATTATGGTGGGGGTTCGGGGGCGGCAAAGCCACCCGCGAAATTTCGTTTTCTTGTGCGGCGCCCGGCTTTGCCGGACGCCGCACAAGAAAACACAAGTAATCAAACGGAGTTGGTATAAGCGGGGAGGTGCCACGTGCATCACAAGCGCAAACGGCCGAAGAATCGCCGCGCCGGCTGCCTGATGTGCAAGCCGTGGAAAGTCAATGGCTTCGCGACCGAGCGCGCCGAAGGCGAGCGCTGGGGCGACCATCGGCGGCGCCAGCAGGCCCGCGACGAAATAGGCGATTGGAAAAAGCAGCCGAAGGAGTAGCAGGCCGGCGGCCGACAGCTGCACTTGTCGTGATCAGCCGCCGGCCACCAGGGGAGAAATGCGCCATCCGCGCGGGCGGCGTTCGCAGCTAGGGCTGTGGCAGCGCCAGCTCGGCCAGCGCGCCCGCGCCGAGCGCGTCGACGCCGATCCACACCCCGTCGGGCGCGGCGCCCTCTTCGTCGAAGATCAGCAGCTCGTTCTTGGCCGCCAGCCATGAGGCTGGCAGCTTGTACGCTTCTTGCGGGCCGACGTGCCAGTAGCGCCCGAGGTTGTGGCCGTTCAGCCAGATCTGGCCCTTGCGCATGCCCGGCAAGAACAGCTTGAACGGCCCGGCGCCGTGCTCGGCCGGGCTGTAGCTGAAGCGCGCGCGCTGGAACGCCGGGCCGGATGAGGACTCGGCGGCAGCGCCTGGCGTCACGCCGGGGTGGAAGCTCCACTCGGCCGCCAGCGCGCCGTCGGCGTCGTACTCGAGCAGCGTGGCCTGCCAGGCCGCGCCAGCGTAGCCCTGGATGTTCAGCGACAGGCCATTCGCGCCGGGCTTGAGCAGGTGGCTGATCTCGGCCTTGACGTAGCCGCCGCCGTTGTGCCGGCTGAAGCGCGCCAGCGCCGTGCCATTCACAAACAGCGCGCCCGGGTTGCGGTCGCCGGTGAGCTGGATGAGGTAGCGCTTGCCCGGCCGGGCCTCGATCTCGCGCAGCAGCCACAGGCTGGCCCCGGCGAATGGCAGGTTGCCGAGGTGCACGTCGGCGATGTCGGCGCGCACAAACGGCGCGCGCGCGGCGGCCAGCGCTTCGCCGGCGAACACTGCCTCTTGCCATAGCCCGACCCACCCCGCGCTGATGTCGATCTGGCGCCCGCCCCAGTACAGTGTGTCGAGCAGGCCCTTGCGCTCGCCGGTGTTCGAGCCGTAGTTGAAGCGCCCGAGGTTGTCGGCCAGCAGGCGTAGCTCGTGGTGGCCGGGCGCGAGCGCCAGCGGCAGCACCATGCGCGCGCCCTGCGGGTGCACGCCCAGCCATCCAACATCGGCGCCGTCGGCCAGCACGCGCGCCCGGTCCGAAAGCGCGGGCGCGGCGAGCGCCTCCTGGCCATCGGCGACATCGATCGTCGCGCGGTACCAGCCATAGCCCAGGTCGCAGCCCAGCTCGTCGAGCGAGCGCGGCCCGTCGAGCGGCTGCCAGCCATCGCTTGCGCCGGCCTCGGCCACCGCTAGCCGCTGCCA
>CALLYN010000706.1 GCA_937858455.1 uncultured Kouleothrix sp. | reverse complement strand
TGGCGGGTGCGGCCACGAATGTGGCCGCCACCCGCCAGAACGAGTGATATTTGGAGGGACTTCGTGTCTCCAAACCACCCTTTTCAGACAGATTCTGAAAGAACAGTGCAATTTGAAGGGCACGGTTCGGCTTGCCGGCCCACGCAACTATTCGATGTGATACAGCCATGAGCGGTTTGGAGTTTGCCGAGCAAGTTGCGATCGTCACTGGCGGCTCGGGCGGTATTGGCCGGGCGGTCGTGCGCATGCTGGCCGAGCGCGGCGCGAATGTGGTTGCCGGCTATTTCGAGCACGCCGCCGCCGCCACTGCGCTGGCGGATACCTGCGCCGGGCTGCCTGGCGCGGTGGCGGCGGCCCGCTGCGACGTGCGCGCGCGCGACGAGGTCGACGCGTTGGTGGCCGATACAGTCGCCCGCTGGGGCCGGCTCGATATTCTGGTGAACTGCGCCGGCGCGGCGAGCTATGCCGGGTTTGGCGCAATAAGCGCCGAACAGTGGCGCGATGCGCTGGCCACGAACCTCGACGGCGTGTACCACACCTGCCGCGCGGTGATGCGCCCGATGATGCGCCAGCGCTACGGCCGGATTGTGAATGTGTCGGCGCTGCACGGGATTGGCGGCGGCGCCAACCAGGCCGACTACTCAGCGGCGACCGGCGGGGTGCTAGGGCTGACGCGCGCACTCGCGCGCGAGGCTGCCGCCTGGGATATTACCGTCAACGCGATCACGCCGGGCCTGATCGACACGCCGATGCTTGAGCGCGTGCCTGCCGAGGATCGCGCGTGGGGCGAGCGGGTGATCGCGCTGCGGCGGCCTGGGCGGCCCGGAGAAGTGGCGGCGGCGGTGGTGTTTTTGGCTTCGCCTGGCGCCTCGTATATCACCGGGCAGACTTTGGCGGTGGATGGCGGCTGGCGGATGACCTGACGCCAACACACAAACAGGCGAGCCGTGCCGCTCGCCTGCCTATGTTTCAATTTCTTCGTACGGTGATGCCCAAGAGAACACCGCTTCCCGCTCCTTGTTCGCCGTTCTACTCCTCAGCGGTCTGCGCGTCGCTCGGCTCTCAGCTGCATCAGCTGGCCAGCTTTTACGCTCAGGCAATGCCCTCGTTGCTTCTGTGGCTTCAAGCATACAGCTTCCACAGTGAGAGCTTGCTGCGAAGAACCTAGTTTCGACTCACACAGCATCCGTCTACTCATCAGCAGCCCGGCGCTTGCTTGTCAGCCTCCCTGGCGCGCTCCCTTGAGCTATCGCCATTTCCTCTGACACACGGTCGGCCCCCGTCATCGTGACACCTGTGGGAGTGCGCCGCTGGTCTAATCCTGGGCCGTCGTTCGGCTTTCAAGGTTCCGGCTGTGCTGCGATGTTCTCTTGAGGCTTCGCGGGCATGATACGCCGGCCGGCCGGCTGCGTCAAGCACTCTTTTATCGAAAATTAACGATTAACCAGGCCGATATGTCAACTGTGGGGTGCTGTGGCCCGCCGCAGCGGCATGAATTTCCGGCCTACTACCTGCAGTAGTGAAAAGTGTTTAGCGCACAGCCAGGACGCGCTGGGCCACGGCGCGGCCGGAAAGCAGCACCAGCGGAATGCCGCCGCCGGGGTGGGTGCCGCCGCCAACGAAAAACAGCCGCCGCAGCCCGCGGGCACGGAGCGGCGGGCGCAGAAACGCGCTGAACGGGTGGTTCGAGGCTGGCCCATAGATCGCGCCGCCGACGGCGTTGTAGCGCGTTTGCAGATCGGCAGGGGTAATGATGCGCTCGTAGGCGACGTGGCGGTCGAGATCGGCCAGGCCCATTCGCTCGAGCTTGCGCACCACCAGGTCGCGGTAGCCGAGGGCCTCGCGCTCCCAGCCGACGCGCGAGCCAAGCGCTGGCGCATTCACCAGAACAAACATGTTGGTGTGGCCGGGCGGCGCATGCTGCGGGTCGGTGATCGACGAAGCACAGACATACACAGTTGGGTCGGGCGCGACGACGCCGCGATCGAAGATCGCCGCAAACTCGCGCGGGTAATCGGAAGAGAAGAAGATGTTGTGGTGCGCCAGCTGCGGGTACTCGCGCGCGATGCCCAGCAGCAGAATAAAGCCGCTGCACGATGGCTCGAGGCGCGCCAGCCGCGCGGCGGTGCGGGTTTCGGTGGGCAGCAGCTGCTCGTAGGCGTAGCGCGGGTCGGCGTTGACGATCACATTGGCGGCCTCAATCGGCGTGCCCGCCACCAGCACGCCGCGCGCCACGCCGTCGCGCACGACGATCTGCTCGACCGGGGCGGAAGTGCGGACCTCGACGCCCATGCGGCGGGCCAGGCGCTCGAGCGCGCGCGCCAGCATATACATGCCGCCACGGATATACCAGCCCCCCTCGACTAGCTCGACATAAGCGATCAGGTTAAAGGTCGCCGGCGCGCGGTAAGGCGACGAGCCATTGTAGGTGGCGTAGCGATTGAACACCTGGCGCAGGTACGGGCTGTGGAAGAACGACGAGACCGCGCGGTCGACGGTGCGCAGCGAGTCGATCTTCCAGGCATCGCGCAGCAGCGCCGGGGTGATCAGGTCGCGCAGGCCGTCGAAGGGCTGTAGCAGGAACGGCCGCGACACCGCGTCGTAGATGCGCGAGGTATGGGCCAGAAAGCGCAAAAACCGGTCGACGTCGCGCGGCTCGAGCCGGCTGATCTGGTCGATCAGCAGCGGCAGCGATTGGAATGCATCGAAGCGCGTGCCGTCGGGCCAGGTGTAGCGGCAAGTCGGCTCGATCTGGGCCAGGCTAAGCTCATCTTCGAGGCGCGCCCCTGCGGCGGCGAACAGATTGCGCAGCACCCACGGCATGGTCAGCAGCGAAGGGCCGGTATCAAAGGTATAGCCGGCCTCGGCGACGATATTGAGCTTGCCGCCGACGCGCTCGTTCTTTTCGAGCAGCAGCACGCGGCGGCCGGCGGCGGCAAGGTGGATGGCTGCGGCCAGGCCGCCGAGCCCACCGCCGACGATGATCGTTGGTTGTTCCACAGACATTCTCAGGTTGCACTAGGCGCGGGCCGGGCGGCTTCACGGCGCCGGCGCGGGCGTTGGCGTAATCGCGGGCGGCGGCTGGCCGGTGTCGAGCAGGCGGATCGCGCTGGCGAGCTGCGAGTCGGCGCAGGCGCTGCTGCCGGGCGGCGGCTGGCGGTCGGCCACGCAGGGTACGGCATCGCTGGGGCTTTCGGCGTAGGGCACGAAATACTGAGGCAGGATGCCGAGCTTATGAATTTCGCTTTTGTTGGGCGTGAGCCAGTGGGCGATGGTAATGCGCGCGCTGCCGCCGTCGCTCAGGGTATGGATGTTCTGAACCGAACCTTTGCCATAGGTTTTGTCGCCGATCAGGAAGGTATTGGCGCGGGCGTCGCGCAGCGCGCCGGCCACGATCTCGCTGGCGCTGGCCGAGCCATTGTTCACCAGCACTGCCAGCGGAATTTCGTAGGCGCGCGTGTCGCTGCCGCCGGGCCGGGTATCGAGCTGTTCGAGTGACTGGCCGTTTTTATCTTCGTAGAGCGCCACGCCGCTGTAGAAGCGGCCGAGCACGTCCTGGGCGTTTTGCAGAAAGCCGCCTGGGTTGTTGCGCAGATCGAGGATAATGCCGCGAGGCTTGCGCGGCAGCAGGCCGCGCAGGGCGGTGTCGAACTCGCTGGTGGTGTTGGCCTTGAACTCGCTGATGCGGATGTAGGCCAGCCCCTGGCTGAGCAGCTGGCTGTCGACGCTGGGAACCACGATGTCGGCGCGGGTGATCGTCGCCTCGAATGGGCCGGTGTCGCCGCGGCGCAGCGTGAGCTTCACGATAGTGCCGGCGGGGCCACGCAGCCGCCCGGCGATCTTGACGGCGGCCTGGGTGGTGTCGAGCCCGGCGATCATGGGCACCACCGCGTCGCCGTCAATGCTGACGATCTCGTCGTCCTGGCGGAGGCCGGCCTGCAGCGCCGGCGAATTTTTGATCGGCTTGTAGATAAACGCGTGGCCGTCGGTGATGCGCAGGTAGGTGCCGATGCCCGCCATCTTGCCCTGCATATCGTCGCGCGTCTGGGTGGCGAGGTCGGGCTCCTGGTAGACAGTATAGCGGTCGCCAAGCGAGTCGAGCATGCCGCGGATGGCGCCCTGGATCATCTTCTGGCGGTCGAGCGGGCTGTGGTGGTAGAACTCGCCCTCGACCAGGTTCCAGACCTCCCAGAACACGCCGAACTGGGTGCGCAGCTCAGCGGGGGTGGCCTGGTTCGCGGCGCGGCCCGGCCCGAGCAGGGCCGCGATATCGCCATCGTAGGGGATGCGCCCGCCCAGCACGATCGCGCTGAACCAGCCGGCCAGAAAGCCGCAGCAGAGCAGGATCCCGGCGATAATGCCGCGCTTGAGGATCAGCAATGTCGTCGTCATACGCCGCCTTTGTGAGCGTTGGTTTTGGCCTGTGGGTGTGGTGTTGGCCCAGCGTTGAGGCAGCATCCGAAGCCAGACACCGCGCCTTCACTCAAGGTCGCCCATTTCGTAGAGAATTGCCGATGTCGCGGCGAGCGGCGCGGTTTCGGCACGCAGTGTGCGCGGGCCAAGTGTTACAGGAATGATACCATAGCGGGTGGCGGTTTCGAGCTCGTGCTGGCTGAAGCCGCCCTCGGGGCCGCTAAACAGCGCGACGGAGAACGGGAGATCGGCAGAGTGGGAGATCGGCAGAGCGAGGGCGCCCTGCACCTCTTTGCTCGCGTCTTTGTTTCCCTGGTGCAGCACGTGCCGCAGCGAAGCAACGCCCGCGCCCTCCCAGAGCAGCAGGGCGGCGCCGCGCTTGGCGGCCTGATCGCACGCGGCCGGGAACATCACGGCCGGGGCAAGGCGCGGCAGCTTGCCGCGGCGCGACTGCTCGGCAGCCTCGCGGATGATCCGGCGCCAGCGCTCGTGCTTGTGCTCGCTCAGCGCGTCGGCGTCGCCGATGGTGCTGCGCTCGCAGATCAGCGGCACGAACGCCGAAACGCCTAGCTCGGTGCCTTTCTGCAGCACCCACTCAAAGCGCTCGGGGCGCATCAGCGCGGCGTAAAGCGTGACTTTCGTGCGCGGCTCGCCGCCGGCCAGCTCTTTGCGCTCGACCTCGCCGGCCACGCAGCCGCGCTCGACGGCGCTGAGCGCCACGGTATACTGCCAGCCGCTGTTGTCGAGCAGTATCAGGCGCTCGCCGGGGCGCAGCCGCAGCACCGTGCCGACCTGATGCGCCAGATCGGGGTCGTCGATGCGCACGGTGCCGGCGTGCAGCACGCCGGCCTCGACGAAGAAACGGTAGGTATTGCTTGTGGTCGTCTGGCGCTGGGGCGCGCGCGAGCGTTTCGGCATAGCAGGCACCTACCGGCGCTTTTTCTTGTTGGCTTTGCGCGACGCAGAGGCGATCTTGCGCTTGCTCTTACGCTTGCTGGGTTTGGCAGCTTTATTGGCGGTGGCCTTTGGGAAGCTGCCGGTTTGGGCGCGCTGGTTGCCGAAGGTGCCAAACTGCGAGTGGTTTGCCGCTCTCTGCTGCTGGCGCTGGGCCTTCGAGCGCTGGATCAGCGGGTCGTCGCGGTCGACCGGCTGGCCGAGCGCCTCGAGCACCTCGCCCCAGCTGCCGGCGATCGAAACGTCGACGGCGTCGCGCTCGAACACCGCGCGGATGACCGGCAGCGCTTCGGTGGCATGGAGCGCGAGCAGCGAGCTGAGCAGAAAGCCGTTTGTTTCGGGATCGTTGGCCTGATTGGCCATGGTCTCGGCGAGGATCGCAATCGCCTGGTCGCGCAGCTCGGGGTGCTGCTTGCCGATCTCCGCCAGCGCCGACGCGGCGTTCCAGCGGCCATAGTGCCAGCGCGACGCGTCGTAGAGGTACTGGCGCAGCGGCCCAAGCGCGGGCGCACCGGCTCTGCCAAGCACGGTCGGCAGCTCTTCGCCAAACCACTCGCTGTCGAGGTCGAACAGCGGCACCAGATCGGCGACGTGCTGGCTTACATCCAGGTGCTTCAGCGCCAGCAGCGCATAGATCGGCGCCCAGCCCTCGGGCACATCGTCTTCGACCGTGTTCAGCGCGCGGTCGCGGGCCATGCGGATCAGGTCGGGGATGTGCGCCTCGGCGAGCCCGAGCGCGCCGAGCGCAGCCTCGGGGTCGGGCAGGTCGTGAACGCTGCCCAGCGTGAGCAGCCGGTCGAGCGGCGGCGAGTAGCTGCCGTCGGTGGTCAGCAGCGCGGCCTCGACGTGGGCGCGCACGGGCTGGTTGAGGTCGCTGCCGTCGCCGCCCCAGCTGTAGTCATTCAGGTGCGACAGATCGTCAATGTCGGTCATGAGCGCTCCTTTTGATGAACAAGCGCGACCCAGTCGCCCTCTTGGCGGCGCTCGTGCTGCAGGAGGCCAGCGGCGGCGAAAGCTTCGGCGACTTCGTGTTCGCGCTCGGCGATGATGCCGGAGCTAATCAGAATTCCGCCGGGGGCGAGCGCGCCGGCCAGATCGGCGGCCAGTGCGGCCAGCACGCGCGCGATGATATTGGCGACGATCAGGTCGAACCCTGAGAGCTGATCAGGATCGGCAGGCGCTTGGGTTTCGGTTCTTGGTTCCTGGCCCCAGCCCAGCCAGTGGCCCATGCGGTTGCCGGCGCCAAGGCTGCCCTCGTCCACCGCTACCTGCCCGGCCACGTCGTTGCGCGCGACGTTTTCGCGCGTCGCGTCGACGGCGATCGGGTCGGTGTCGAGCGCCAGAACGTGCGCGCCAAGCTTAGCGGCGGCGATCGCCAGGATGCCCGAGCCGCAGCCCAGATCGAGCGCGCGCTGGCCAGCGCGGGCGTACTGCTCGAGGTAGCCAATGCACAGCTGGGTAGTTGGGTGCAGGCCGGTGCCAAAGGCCATGCCCGGGTCGAGCCGCAGCACGATATCGTCGTCGGCAGGCTGGTACTCGAGCCACGACGGCACGATCACCGTGCGCTGGCCGATGCGCTGGATGGCATAGTGCTGCTTCCAGGCGTTGGCCCAATCTTCCTCTTCGAGCGGGCGTACCGCCAGCGGCCCGATCGCGCGCATCTGGCCGAAGTGCCACAGCGCCTGCTCGAGGCGCTGGCGCGCTTCTTCGGCGCGCTCGTCGAGCGGGATGTAGGTGCGCATCGTTACCGGGCGCGTGGTGTCGAAGGTATACTCAGGCCCGTCGGCGCCGGTAATGATTGGCTGGTCGATCACCACGCCGCCGTTGTAGCCGTACTGCGCCAGCAGCTCGCTGATCGATTCGACCGCCTCGGGCTCGACATCGACAGATAGTTCTAGCCAGGTCATAGTGCCTCAGTAACGCGAATTACGCGGTGGTCCGCGTTGTTCGTCAATTCTGCCTGCGGCAGCAAGGAACTGCCGATCTTCTGTGCTCAGAAGGTGGCGCGGAGCACCATCTTCTGAGCACGAGAAACGAAAAAGGAGCGCTCTGCTGAGGGCAAAAACACCCACCGCGTAGCTTGTGCCAGTAAGCAGCCGGCCGTTGGCAGGTAAAAAAAGCTGTTCGCTGATGACAGCCGACAGCTACTTCGTCGCTTTCCAGCGTGTGCCCTGCGGGCCGTCTTCAAGCGTGATGTCGAGGCCAGCCAGGCGCTGGCGCACCATATCGGCGAGCGCGTACTGCTTGGCTTTGCGCAGCTCGGCGCGCAGCTCGATCAGCAGCTCGATGAATGGCGCGGCCTGCTGGGCGGTGGCTTCTGGCGCGGCGAGCGTCAGGCCGAGCACGCCAGCAAGCTCGCGCAGCGCGGCCTGGGCAGCCTCGAACGGCGCGCCGCCCACGCCGGCGTCGCGGGCGGTGTTAATTGCGCGCACCAGCTCGAACAGCGCCGCCATCGCCCCGG
>CALLYN010000705.1 GCA_937858455.1 uncultured Kouleothrix sp. | reverse complement strand
GCCCAGGCCGCGCTGTTCCCGCTTGGCGCCGCCGCCGTGCCAGTCGCGCCGGCCGCCGGCCAGCCCGGCTGGCTCAGCCAGTTTACCGCAGTGAAGACGCTCGACGGCCACGTGCTGCTGCGCTGGCCAGGTGGAAAATACCTGATCAGCCCGTTCTCGCAGGGCGGCGGGCCGCAGACGCATACACCCTCGCCGGCTAACCCGATCACCGCCGGATCGTCGGACGGCGGCGCCATGCTGTTTTTCAAGAACGACGGCCCGCCCAACGAGGCATACGGCCAGGTCAAGGTCGTCACGACGCTGGCGCGCGGCCTGGCAGGTGCGCCCGGCGGCGGGCGCGAGCGCGGCTACGCCTTCGGCATCGCCAGCAACGCCGCGCTGCCGGCCGAGCTGAGCCCGACGCTGGTGCTCTACACCGACCCATTGTTTCTGCTGGACGACGAGCGCGAAGCCATGACGGGCGCGCTGCGGATCTGCCGCTGGCAGGCGGGCGCGTGGGTAGCGCTGCCAACCTACATCCCGCCCGGCTACCCGTTTGTGGTCATCCCGCTCGACGGTGCCAGCGCCGGCGCGCTGCTCGATCCTACCGCCGCCGATGTGCGCGTCGAATACTACAAGGCCTGCTGGATCCCGGCTGAAACGCCGTAGCCGCAAGCATACCACACAGCTGCGGCAGTGAACAAATTTCGCGCGATCGCCTCTAATAAAGTGTCCGATGGTTTCGAGACATTTGAAAGGCGATCGCGCGTATGCTGCAGCTACAGTGTTCTGAGCATGATGCTTTCGACCTGTTTCGACAGGCCATTGTTGGTCGATCCGATGAAGCCTGGGCGTCGATCTACGAGCAGTACCGGCTGCTGATGATCGGCTGGGCCCACGGCTACCGCCCGAACCCATGCTTCGGCGAGTCGGTCGAAGACATCGCCGACCGCGCGTTTGAGCGCGCCTGGCACGCGCTCACACCCCAGCGCTTCGAGCGTTTCGCCGGGGTTGGAGCGCTGCTGGCGTACTTGCGCAGCTGCGTGCTCGCGGTGGTGATCGACGAGGCGCGCTCGTTTGCCACGCGCGACCGCGCGCACCGCCATTTGCGCTTCGCGCCGGTCGAGACGCCTGAGAACCTGGTGATGTCGGCGGCGGCGCGCGTCGAGCTGTGGGCGATCATCAGGGGGCTGCTGTCGGGCATGGCCGAGCATGTGCTGATGGAAGAGACATTCATACTCGGTCTGAAGCCGCAGGCCATCCAGCAGCGTCACCCCGATCTGTTCGCCAGCGTCGACGATCTGTACGCGCTCAAGCGCAACCTGGTGGCGCGCCTCGAACGCTGCCCCGCCGTGCGCGAGTGGTTCGGCCGCTAGCGCGACTACACCAGCAGAAACGCCACCAGCAGCGTCAGCAGCGTCACCGGCAGGCCCACGCGCAGGTGCGCCCTGAAGCTTATCTGCACGCCCCAGCGCCCGGCCAGCTCGGCGACGATCAAGTTTGCCACCGAGCCGAGCAGCGTGAGGTTGCCGGCCAGCGTCGACGCCGCCGCAAGCATCAGCCAGGCGCGCTGCGGATGCGCGAATGCCGGCACGAGGTGGCGCAGCAGCAGCACCGCCGGCACATTGCTGACCAGGTTCGAAAGCAGCGCGGCCGCCAGCCCGAACGGCGCCAGCCCGGCCTGCGCGAACGGCTGAAGCCACACGAAGAGCACGCCTGTCAGCCCCTGCGCGTCGAGGCTCGCGGTGACGACAAACAGCCCGGCGAAGAACACCAGCAGCCCCCAGTCGATCGTCGCAAAGATCCGCTCGGACTTGATGCGCCGCGTCACCAGCAGCGCGGCAGCGGCCAGAAATGCCGCCAGCGCCACCGGCGCGCCAGCCAGAAACAGCGCCAGCATGCCCGGCAGCACCACGGCGATCTTCAGCAGCAGCGGCCGGTACACCCGCACGGCTTCGGCCTCGGGCACCGCGAACGTGGCCGCGCCAAACTCGGCGCGGTACGACAGCACAATCACGCCCCAGCAGATCGCCAGGCCAATCAGCGCGGTGGGCGCCAGCGCCAGCGCGAATGCGCTGTAGCCGATGCCCGAGGCGCTGCCGACCACGATATTCTGCGGGTTGCCGGTGATCGTCGCGGCCGAGCCGACATTCGCGGCGGTGGCCAGCCCCAGCAGGTACGGCATCGGCTCGCGCCGCAGCCGCGCGGTGATGTCGAGCACCAGCGGCGTCATGATCAGAGCGACGGTATCGTTCAGGAACAGCGCCGACAGTAGCCCCGCCGACAGCACCACCAGCGCCAGCAGCATACGTGGCCCGTGCGCCTGCCGAACGACGCGCTGTGCCACAAGTTTGAAGAACCCGGCGAGCAGCAGGTGGCCGTTCAGCACCATCATGCTGAACAGCAGCAGCAGCGTGTTCATATCGATCGCGGCGTAGGCCTGGGGGAGCGACAGCGCGCCGGCGCCAAGTAGCGCGGCCGCGCCGATCAGCGCGATTGTGGCGCGGTTCGCGCGTAGCAGCGGCCAGCGGCCGATCGCAATCCCGGCGATCGTGCACCCGGCGATTGCGAGTGTCGCATACGTAACGAGCGGCATATTTCTTGTCGCGGCAACGAGCTGCTTGGCCTGCGCGCGCATTCGATCGTGGCGCGCCGTGCGGCGATGAACGCCGGGGTGCCGTCAGAGTCCGGCACTCCTTGCTCTCGCCGCCTGCCCCTGGTGGGGGCTGGAGGCCGGCGGCGACGTTGAGGCCGGCCTAGATCGCCGATAGCAGTTTCGGTGCCACCGCCGCGCTATGGTATCATGGTGGCCGTGCCTGCCCCTGGCAGAAAGGCCCGCCTATGAACCGAACGCTCGCGCGCTGCTTTGCGCTCGCGATGGCTGTAGCGCTGCTGACGCAGTGTGCCGCGCCTGCGCTGCCTTCTGTAAGCACCAGCACCACCGTGCCGGCCAGCACCGCTGCCGGCGCCGCAGTGCTGCCTAGCCCCCTGCCCGCAGCAACCCAGCCGCCCAGCGCCACGCCGGCCCCAAGCCCCACGCTGGCCCCAAGCCCCACGCCGCCGCCCACCCCCACGCTCGCCCAGCTCTCGCCGACGGCTACGCTGGCGCCGCTTAGCGCCGACGAGCGCGCGCGGATCTTTGAGCGCCTGTGGGATCTCGTGCGCCAGCGCTACCTGTACCCCAACTACCGCGGGCTTAACTGGGCCGCCATCCACGATGAGTACGCCCCCAAAGTGGCCGCCGCCGACGACCCTGCGGCGTTTTATGCCCTGCTGAGCCAGATGATCGACCGGCTGGGCGACGACCATACCCGCTTCGAGACGCCGCAGGAGGTTGCCGAGGAGGCCGCGCGCTCGACGGGCGTGCTTACCTATGGCGGCATTGGCGTGACGATCCGCGACGACCCGGCCGGCGCGCTGGTGACGCGGCTCGCGCCGGGGGGGCCGGCCGACATGGCCGGCGTGCGCCTGCGCGACGTGATTGTGGCGATCGGCGGCGTGCCGATCAGCGATACCGCCAGCTTCGGCAGCGCCGGCCCCGAGGGCGCCGTGCGCGGCGACCCGGGCACCACCGTGGTGCTGACGGTGCGCACGCGCGGCGAAGCGCCGCGCGACGTGACGGTGACGCGCCAGGTCATCCCCGGCGACGCGTTTCCACCGGTCGAGGCCGCGCGCCTGCCCGGCACGCGCGTGGGCGTGCTGGCGATTGAATCGTTCGACCGCGAAGACCTGGTCACGCTCGTGCGCGATCGGCTCGACGACCTGCTGGCCGGCGGGGCGCTCAGCGGCCTGATCGTCGACGTGCGCGACAACGGCGGCGGCTATATCGAGGTGATGCTCGAGACATTGGCGCTGTTCATCGACGGCGGCTCGATCGGCAGCAGCGCCAGCCGCCGCAGCCGCAGCGACTTGGCGATCCCCGGTGGCGAGGTGGTGCCGGGCTTTGCCGATCTGCCGATTGTGGTGCTGATCAACGAGGGCACTGCCAGCGCCGCCGAGATGTTCGCGGCCGGCATGCGCGTGCGCGGGCGCGGCCGCCTGGTTGGCGCCACCACTGCCGGCAACACCGAGAACCTAGTGCTGCACAACTTCGACGACGGCTCGCGCTTGTGGCTGGCCGAGTACGCCTACCGCCTGCCCGACGGCAGCCTGATCGAGGATGTGGGCGTGCGCCCCGACCGCGAGGTGCGCGCCCAGTGGTGGCGCTTCGAGCCGATCGACGACCCGCAGATCAAAGCCGCGCTCGCGCTGCTCGGCGCGGCGCGCTAGCCGGCGGCGCCCGGCAAACCGGCCGTGTCTACGACGCCCTCGTCCTGGTCGATCTGCGCCTCGATCACCTGGTCGCGGCCGTTGTGCTTGGCGCGGTACAGCGCCGCGTCGGCGTTGCCAAGCACGGCGCGCGGGTTTGGGCCGTGGGCCGGCAGCAGCGCCGCGCCCGCCGAGATCGTAATCGCGCCAAGCGGCTCGCCGAGGTACACGATCTGCATCTGCTTGACGATCTCGCGCAGCTGCTCGGCGCGCTCGAGCAGCTTCTCGCGGGTTGTGGCCGGCATAATGATCGTGAACTCTTCGCCGCCGTAGCGGCACACAATATCGCCGGCGCGCACCCCCGCCTGGAGCGCGGCGCCAACCTCGCGCAGCAGCATGTCGCCCGCGTCGTGGCCGAATGTGTCGTTGAAGTGCTTGAAGTGGTCGATGTCGAGCATCAGCACGCCGATCGGGTAGCCGCTGCGGCTGGCCCGGCTCACCTCGCGCTCAAACGACTCTTCCATGTAGCGCCGGTTGAACAGGCCGGTCAGCGGGTCGCGGATCGACTGGTGGCGTAGCTTCTCCTGCAGGCGTAGGTTCGCCAGCGACAGCTCGATCTGGCGCGCGATCGTGAACACCAGGTGCTGGCGCGCGTCGGATGCCTGCTCGGGGCCGCCGTCGAGCGAGAGCACGCCGAACGCCGTGCCGCGCGCGATCAGCGGCACCCGCAGCGCCCGCGTGGCGCTGGCCGGGCCGGCTGGCTGGCCCCAGCTGCCCACAACCTCGAGCGTGCTCTGGTCGTCTGCCGCGATCTCGAGCGCGCCGCTGCCCTCGGGGAACAGCCGCTCGAGCGTCGCGATGATCACCGTGTAGGCGTCGGTGGTCGAGACACACGCCTGGATCGAGTCGTTCAGGTCGCTCAGCACCGCCAGCTCGTAGGCGTGCTGCTGCAGCTCGCTCACATTCTGCGAGAGCTGCTGGTTCATTGCTCGGATGCGCGCCTCGGTCTCGTGGAGCGCCTCGGTGCGCGCCTGCATCTCGGCCTCGAGCTGCTCGTATGCGCGCTGAAGCCGGGCGTTGCTGGCGCGCGCCTCGGCCAGCATGCCCAGTAGCTTGGTCTGGCGCCGCGTCAGCAGCCACAGCAGCAGGGCTAGCTCGGTCGCGGCCATGCCCGTGAATAGCAGCGCCGCGTACGGCTGTAGCCCTAGCGGCAGCCGCGCGGCCAGGCTCAGCAGCAGCCCCGCCACCACCTGCATGATCAGCAGCACGCGCCGCAGCGACGGCTGCGGCGTGTACAGCAGCGCCAGCATCGGCAGCGCCAGCGGCACCGCCAGCAGCTCGGGCCGCGCTACCGCCAGCGCCAGCGCCGAAACCAGGCCGGCCGCCAGCGCCGCCACGCCGACAATCACGATCGAGCGGCCGATCTGGCGGTAGCGTAGCCGCCGCTGCGCGTATAAAATACAGCCGGCGTAGCCAAGCCACAGCGCCGCCTCGGGCGACGGCTGCGGCTGGAACAGCCTGAAACCGCCGAGCACCAGGCAAAAGCCGACGCTAACGACAAGCGCCTGCCGCAGCCGGATCTGCTCGGAGCGATGGCCGCTCGACCATTCTGATGCTGCTTCCATTGTTGGTTCCTTGTATTCGGCTTCATCGGAGATAGCGTGGCCGGAGTGGCTTTGCCCCTCCGCGTCTCGAGAAGCTTCTTGGAGCCTGCGGCCCCAAACTCCCACCACTTTTATTCCAATGAGGCCTTACGCAGTTGGCGTGCTCGGCCTTCGGCAGAGCGGTACTATCGTTGTGTGTTGTATGCGGTTTTTCAGTGCGCAGCGCGGAAAAACCGCATACACAAGATGGCGCAGTACCATGCTGACGCAGGCTCAATTACCAATAAAGCCTATATAGCCCGCGCGGTGGCGTACGTGGCCACCCGCACCCGTGACACTCTCTATACTAGGCAAAAAAGCCCTTGCTGTGGCGATCGAGTGCCGCGCGGCATGATTACAAAATGATCGCCAAAGATCATCCAAAGGTCGTAGCCGCATTGGTTGACACGCGCGCCGCCGCCGTGCTATAGTGAATTCGAAAGAGCACCCTGGAAGGAATGCCGTTCGATGACCAACCTGCGCGACACGATGATCATGCTCGAGCTGACGAATGCGCTGATGCGCATGCGCAGCGCCGCTATGATCACGCCCACCGCCAGTGTGTCGCCAGGGTAAGCCTTCTCTCCATAGCGATCCACCGGCCGTGGGCACCGCGCAGGCGCCCCGGCCGTTTTGATTCTCGGCCGGGTATTCAACCGAACGACCTAGCCGCGGCGATACGCCGCCACAGGAGGATCGCATGGCGAAGAAGAAAAACGCACCGGGCAGTAAATCGACGAGTGCTGCTGGTAAGGGCGGCTTCAAGCAGCCCCTGACGCGCAGCACGCCGCTTTCGCGCCGGCCGCCGCGCCAGCCCGGCCGCTAAGCCCGCCGCCCGCGCTTGTGCGCCACAGAAGGAGGCCCCGATGTTCCAACACACCACCATGCGCATGATCATGCCGTCGCGCGGGCTACCGCGCGGCCGCTTGCCAATGCCGGATGTTGCGTGATCTGCGAGCAGATTGCCAGGGCCGCCCGGTATGGGCGGCCCTGTTTTTTTTGGAAGGGAGCCTAGCAATGCAGCATACATCAAGCTCGCCTGCGTGCGAGCGCTACTACATCACCACCTCGATCCCCTACGTCAATGCGCGCCCGCATATCGGGCACGCGCTCGAGTATGTGCAGGCCGACACGCTCGCGCGCTACAGGCGCCAGCGCGGCCAGGCGGTGTGGTTTCTCACCGGCACCGACGAGAATAGCCTGAAGAATGTGCGCGCCGCCGAGCGCGAGGGCCTCGCCACGCGCGCGCTGGTCGATCGCAACGCCGCGTACTTCTACGCCCTGCACGGCGCGCTCGGTCTGTCGTTCGACGATTTCATCCGCACCAGCGCCGACGCGCGCCACGCCCCCGGCGTGCATAAGCTCTGGCTGGCCTGCGCCCAGCGCGGCGATATCTACCGGCGCGCGTACCGCGGGCTGTACTGCGTCGGCTGCGAGCAGTTCTACGCCGAGAATGAGCTGGACGGCGGCCTGTGCCCCGAGCACCTCACCCCGCCCGAGCCGATCGAGGAGGAAAACTACTTCTTCCGGCTGTCGCGCTACGCCGGGCAGCTGCACGAGCTGATCGCCAGCGACCGGCTGCGGATTACCCCGGCCGCGCGCAAAAACGAGGCGCTGGCGTTCATCCGCGGCGGCCTCGAAGATTTCAGTATCTCGCGCTCGCACGCCCGCGCGCGCGGCTGGGGTGTCGCGGTGCCAGGCGACCCCGGCCAGGTGACGTATGTATGGTTCGACGCGCTCAGCAACTACATCACCGCCCTGGGCTACGCCTGCGCCGGCGAGCGCTACCGCGACTTTTGGCAGAGCGGCCAGCGCCGCGTGCATGTGATCGGCAAGAACATCCTGCGCTTCCACGCGATCTACTGGCCGGCCATGCTGCTCTCGGCCGGCGAGCCGCTGCCTAGCGACATCCTGGTGCATGGCTTTGTTACCGCGAATGGCCGCAAGATCAGCAAGTCGCTCGGCAATGCCGTCGATCCTAGCGATCTGGCCGCGCGCTATGGCGCCGACGCGCTGCGCTACTACTTGCTGCGCGAGATCCCGCCCGCCGTCGGCGGCGATTTCTCGCTCGAGCGGCTGGCGCGCGCCTACAACGCCGACCTGGCCGACAGCCTGGGCAACCTGCTCAGCCGCACGATCGGCATGCTGACGCGCTACTACGGCGGGCAGGTGCCGGCGCCTGCCGCGCCCGACCC
>CALLYN010000704.1 GCA_937858455.1 uncultured Kouleothrix sp. | reverse complement strand
AAAAAATCCAGCAATGCGGGGCTGGGATTTCTATGTCTAAAATTCAATAACAATTAAACAAATAACATGAAAAAAATCAGATTTAAATTCGCCTCAGTATACAGTGGCGGTGGGTTAGGTAGCTTCGGAGCACACAAAGCAGGAGGAAAAGAAATTTTTGCCGTTGATTTCGACAAGAGGGCTGAAAAAGTCTTTCGAAAAAATTCCCCAGATACTCCATTTTTTAATATGAATGCCCTTGATGTTAGCTTTCATAAGATGATTGAGCTTGGTTTAAAGGAATCGGATATTCGAAACATCGATATACTTATCCTTTCTCCGCCTTGCACCGGTATTTCAAAACGGAATCTACACCGTCATCCTTTTAACCCAGTAAACATGCTTTTGCTAGACTGTCCCAGAATAGTAAATCAATTCAAAGTGAAATCTATAATCATAGAGGATGTAAATTCACTACTCGATGATGAAATGAAGCCGCTCCTTACACTTTTTATTGCAAAATGTAAAGCGCTGACAGATTATAATTTCGAATACAAAATCCTAAACGCTAACGATTTTGGGGTTCCTCAAATTCGAAAAAGGTTTGTAGCAATGCTAGTCAGAAAGGATATAGGTGTACCCGTATTTCCAGAACCAACTACCAAGGATTATGAAGCATTGTACTTAAATCGTTTGTTTCCAGATGTGATTGGATTTGATGCCGGTGGTATTCGCAAGAAACTGTATTCTAAAACTACTGGAGAGGTGATTGGTATACAAAACAAGTGGAAACATGCCAACCAAACTTGCGGAACTTTAACAGCAACCGCTGGCGAAAAATTCATGGATATAAAAACTGGTATCCGAAATATCAGACCTGATGAACGACTCATTATCTGTGGTGCCCAAGAAATGAACTTCGATGGGATAAGTCCACGTGATGTAGATTTCGTTACTGGCAACGGCATCAGACATGTTTCGATCCTCGTCGTGACCGCGCGCAGGGCGACGGCCAAACACTTACAGCTGTCCGCCGCTCGGGCGGGCTGGTTGATCAGACGAGGATGGTCGAAGGCGGGCGGGGAATAAGGGCGAGCACGAACTCAGCAAACCACGGCGAGCGATATCGTCCCCAACTGGGCGTCGCCGCTGCCGCGCAGGTGCCTGTAGCTATCGGCAAGACGCAGCAGGTATGCGCCTGGATACTGCCGTGGCAGTGCCCGGGGGAACCGGTGTCGTGCGACCCAGGGCAGTGATCGCCTGCATCATTCGCCACAATCGCAATATTGGAGTCGGTGGATTTCCAGACGTGCGCTCGCTCTGGAACGAGGCCAAGAGCTGCCAGTGCCAGTATGCAGGCCACGGCCATCCAGCGCCAACCAGTGACGCAGAGAGGGCTCAAGCCTATGACAAGCGGCGGAACTTGGATCGCCACCTTGACTCCAGCAGCGCATGTACCGCTGCTTCCTACCACACGCCGTTGTCGCGTCATTGATTTAGATCAAAAATGAGGGTCACTGCAGCCCTGTCTCGAGCCCTTTGGTGAGTTTCGAGTTGCTCCCAGGGCATGCTTCGATAGATCGCCGCTTATCGACTCACATGACCCCGAACACCTTCGGCGCGGTGCCAGGTACCGCGTCGACGGTGATCTCGTAGACGGTAAGCGGTCGCTGGCTCTCGCCCGGCGCCCGCGCAGGCGCGCCGCGGGACCGGTGCTGCGCTCGGAGCTCACGAGCAGGATGCGCCCCTGCGCGTCGACGTAGCGATAGAGGACCTGCGCAGCCGCCGGCGCAGCGGCCTGCTCGGCGAAAGGCGAGTCAATCGCGTCCCAGCGCGGCAGAACGCCGGCCAGCAGCGAGTTGACCTCGTTCCAGCGCGTGCAGTGCAGCAGCTCGGGGATGGCCAGCATCTCCTCTTCGCTCAGGTCGATCTCCGAGGAGCGCTCGGTCACGAGGTATGCCGGCAGCTCGTCGAGGCCTTTGAGCTCGACTTTCCAATCGGTCTCGACCTGCGAGCCTTCCTGGATCGTCGGGGCGATCACCACCAGCCGCTTGCAGGTGCGGAAATCGACCGAGGTGGCCTTTTGCGGCGAGAGGAACTGGGTGCGGTGCTCGTTCAGAAAGTTGATCAGGCTATAGTAGTACGAGATAACCTGATTGTAGGGGTTTTTACGGCCAGGGTTCAGGCGCTTCCGCTCGCCGTTGGCGCTCTCGACAAACCACGGGCCGTTGACATCGCCGAAAATCTTGCCGTCGCACTGCTTCAGCTCGACAATAAAAATCGCGTCTTGCTTGATCAGCACCAGGTCGATATTCCGCCCGCCCACGCTGAAGTTGGCCAGGATCAGATACAGCCCGTCGAGCCGATCGAGCCCATTCGCCAGCGCGACAATCGCCCGGCGCTCGTTTGGATGTTCAGGCTTCTCGCCGATCCACACCTGCACTGCCACTGCGGTTCCCCCTTCCGCAGCTCAACAACCTTGGATGAGCCGTTCAGAACTCGTTGGATGCGCATACACTCTCTGTCGCGTGAGCGGGCTGGCCCCGGCGCGCCGCCAGGGCCGCCGTGTATCGTCCTATTATCGCGCTTTGGCGTGCGGTTTGCAATGGCAAAATTCGTGAAAGTTTCGTCAGGTTTTGGCCTGCCTACGGCGCAGTTTCCTCTTCCAGCGCCAGCGTGCGCCGCAGCTCGATCACCTGGTCGCGCAGTGCCGCGGCTTTCTCGAACTCGAGATCTTTGGCGGCCTGCTTCATCTGCTTCTCGAGCTCTTTGATCAGCTTGACCAGCTCATCCTTCGGGATGGGCAGCTCGCCCGCCGCGCCGCCGCGCCCGGCCTGGTATGCCTCGCGCTCCTCGGCGACCTTGCGCACGCGCTCGGTCAGGTCTTTCACGGCCTTGCTGATGCCCACCGGCGTGATGTGGTGCTCGCGGTTGTAGGCCTCCTGAATGGCGCGGCGGCGATCGGTCTCGTCGATCGCAATACGCATCGAGTTGGTGGTCGTGTCGGCGTACATGATCACGCGGCCCTCGACATGGCGCGCCGCCCGGCCGATGATCTGGATCAGCGACGAGCCCGAGCGCAGATAGCCCTCTTTGTCGGCGTCGAGGATCGCCACCAGCGACACCTCGGGCAGGTCGAGCCCTTCGCGCAGCAGGTTAATGCCGACCACCACGTCGTACACGCCAAGCCGCAGGTCGCGCAGGATCTCGACGCGCTCGAGCGTCTCGATGTCGGCGTGGAGGTACTGCGTGCGCACGCCCATCTCTTTGAGGTAGTCGGTCAGGTCTTCGGCCATGCGCTTGGTCAGCGTCGTCACCAGCACGCGCTGGCTCTTGTCGACGCGGCGCTTGATCTCGCCGATCAGGTTGTCGATCTGGCCTTTGGTCGGCCGCACTTCGATGACCGGGTCGACCAGGCCGGTCGGGCGGATGATCTGCTCGACCACCTGCTCGGAGTGCTCCATCTCGTACGGGCCGGGCGTGGCCGAGACGTAGATTGCCTGGTGGACGTGCTGCTCGAACTCGTCGAACTTGAGCGGCCGGTTGTCCAGCGCCGACGGCAGCCGGAAGCCATAGTCGACCAGCGTCTCTTTGCGCGATCGGTCGCCGTTGTACATGCCGCGGATCTGCGGCAGGCTGATGTGCGACTCGTCGACGAACAGCACAAAGTCGTCGGGGAAGTAGTCAAGCAGCGTCCACGGCGTCTGCCCCGGCAGGCGGCGGTCCATGTGCCGCGAGTAGTTTTCGATGCCCGAGCAGTAGCCCACCTCGCCAAGCATCTCGAGGTCGTAGAGCGTGCGCTGCTTCAGCCGCTGAGCCTCGAGCTGCTTGCCGCCGGCCTCGAGCGTGGCCACGCGCTCGGTCAGCTCCTGCGAGATGTCGGCCACCGCCAGCTGCAGCTTCTCGCCGGTGGTGATAAAATGCTTGGCCGGGTAGACATCGACGGCAGTGCGCGTCAGGATCACCTCGCCGGTGAGCGGGTCGAACTCGGTGATCCGCTCGATCTCGTCGCCCCAGAACTCGACGCGCTCGGCAACCTCGGCATTGGCCGGGAAAATATCGAGCGTGTCGCCGCGCACGCGAAACGTGCCACGGTGGAAGTCGATGTCGTTGCGCTCGAACTGCAGGTCGATCAGCTGGCGCAGCAGCTTATCGCGGTTGCGCACCTCGCCGACGCGGATCGGAATCGCCACCTGGCCGTAGTCGGTGGGCGAGCCGAGGCCGTAGATCGCCGAGACCGACGCCACAATCAGCACGTCGCTGCGCGTCAGCAGGGCCTGCGTGGCGGCGTGGCGCAGCCGGTCGATCTCCTCGTTGATCTGGGCTTCTTTCTCGATATACAGATCTTTGCTGGGAACATACGCCTCGGGCGTATAGACATCGTAGTACGAAATAAACAGCTCAACCGCCGACTCGGGCAGCAGATCGCGGAACTCGGAGTAGAGCTGCGACACCAGCGTTTTGTTATGCGCCATCACCAGCGCCGGCCGCTCAAGCTGCTCGAATACCTGGGCCATGACAAAGGTTTTGCCGGTGCCGGTAGCGCCCAGCAACGTCTGATGCCGGTAACCTTTTTTGATGCCCGCCACAAGCTCGGCGATCGCGCGCGGCTGGTCGCCGGTAGGGCGATATGGCGCGTTCACACGAAACGACATACACCACCTGACTACATTTTGCGAGGATTGTATTATACACTGTGGGCGGCTGTTCTGGCATCGGACTTTGGGTTGAAGAGCTGAACATTTGTGTTAGGTAAGGCTTCGCCTTGTTGCCGCCAGCTTTCGCGGGTGGGGCCTGGGGGCGGCTTTGCCGCCCCCAGCGAGATGCTGTTTCGGGCTGTGGCAGGGCGGCGGCTGTGCCACAGCCCGAAAAACGCATACCTTTGGAGGGTGTGCGGCTCTCCAAACCTCTCGTTGGATGCTCGCCAACCGGCAGAGCCATAAAAGTGTGATTTGTTTCTCTGTAGTAAAGAAGTCTTTTCCACCCCGGCCAGGTGCTCGGCTATGATTCAGGGCGGACCCTTGGCAACGCAACGCGAAGGTAGGGCACATATGCCAGCTGAACATACAAAACGCATCGGCATTCTCACCAGCGGCGGCGACGCGGCGGGCATGAATGCCGCAGTGCGCGCCACCGCGCGTACCGCACTAGCACGCGGCATGCAGGTCTACGCAATCTACGAGGGCTACCAGGGCATGGTCGATGGCGGCGACCGCATCCACAAGCTTAGTTGGGATTCGGTCGGTGGCATTCTGCACCGTGGCGGCACGGTG
This sequence comes from uncultured Kouleothrix sp., assembly GCA_937858455.1. Lineage (GTDB taxonomy): Bacteria > Chloroflexota > Chloroflexia > Chloroflexales > Roseiflexaceae > Kouleothrix. The sequence goes on along the minus strand of CALLYN010000704.1, from coordinate 3,660 downwards.
ATCGGCACCGCGCGCTGCCCGGCCTTCCGCAGCCGCGAAGGCCGGCTGCAGGCCGCGCGCAACCTGCTCGAGCACGAGATCGACAGCCTGGTGGTGATCGGCGGCGACGGCAGCCTCACCGGCGCGAACCTGTTTCGCCAGGAGTGGCCCGGCCTGTTGGCCGAGCTGGTGGCCAGCGGCGCGATCAGCCAGGAGCTGGCCGACCGCCGCGCGCACCTGGCGATCGTCGGCCTCGTCGGCTCGATCGACAACGATATGGCCGGCACCGACATGACCATCGGTGCCGATACCGCGCTGCACCGCATTACCGAGGCCGTCGACGCGATCAGCAGCACCGCGGCGAGCCACCAGCGCACCTTTGTCGTCGAGGTCATGGGCCGCCACTGCGGCTACCTGGCGCTGATGGGCGCGCTCGCCACCGGCGCCGACTGGGTGCTCATCCCCGAGAACCCGCCGAATGTCGATAACTGGGAGGCCACAATGTGCGATGTGCTGCGCGCCGGGCGCGAAAATGGCCGGCGCGACAGCATTGTGATCGTGGCCGAGGGCGCGCAGGATCGCACCGGCAAGCCAATCTCTAGCGATTATGTCAAACAGGTGCTCGAAGAGCGGCTCGGCGAAGACACGCGTGTGACGATCCTGGGGCACGTGCAGCGCGGCGGCGCACCCAGCGCCTTCGACCGCACCATGAGCACGCTGCTGGGCCACGCCGCCGTCGACGAGATTGCCGCAGCCACGCCCGACAGCGAGGCCATGCTGATCGGCATGCGCAACAACCGCATCACCCGCGCCTCGCTGATGCGCTGCGTCGAGCAGACGCGCAGCGTGGCCGAGGCGATCGGCGCGCACGAGTACGAGCGCGCCATGGAGCTGCGCGGCGGCAGCTTCCGCGATTCGTACCGCACCTTCCGCACGCTGGTGCAGACGCGCCCGCACCAGCCCGACCCGAAGCACAAGCCGCTGCGGCTGGGCGTGCTGATCTCGGGTGGCCCGGCCGCCGGTATGAACACGGCAGTGCGCGCGGCAGTGCGGCTGGGTATCGACAAAGGCCACGCCATGCTGGGCATTCGCAATGGCTTCCAGGGCCTGATCGACGGCGACATCGACGAGATGGACTGGATGAGCGTCAGCGGCTGGGCTTCTATGGGCGGCGCCGAGCTAGGCACTAGCCGCAAGCAGCCCTCGGGCCGCGATTTCTACGCGATCGCCCGCGCGATCGAGCAGCACCAGATCGACGGCCTGCTGATGCTCGGCGGCCTGAGCGGCTACCAGACGATCTACCACCTGTATGCCGAGCGCGAAAACTTTCCGGCGTTCAACATCCCGATGATCTGCCTGCCGGCGACGATCAACAACAACCTGCCCGGCACCGAGCTGAGCATCGGCGCCGACACCGCGCTGAACAATATCATCGAGGTAGTCGACAAGATCAAGCAGTCGGCGGTGGCGGCGCGGCGCTGCTTTGTGGTAGAGGTGATGGGCCGCGACTGCGGCTACCTGGCGCTGATGAGCGGCATGGCTACCGGCGCCGAGCGCGTGTACCTGAACGAAGAGGGCGTGACGCTGCGCGACCTCGAGGCCGACCTGCAGCATCTGATCGACGGCTTTCGCGGCGGCAAGCGGCTGGGCCTGATGATTCGCAACGAGCACGCCAGCCAGATCTACACCACCGGCTTCATGGCGGCGCTGTTTGAAGAAGAAGGCCGCGACCTGTTCGAGGTGCGGCAGGCAATCCTCGGGCATCTGCAGCAGGGCGGCGACCCATCGCCGTTCGACCGGATCCAGGCCACGCGGCTGGCGGCGCGCTGCGTCGAGTTTCTCCTCGACGAGGCGCGCAAGCCTGCCCCCGAGAGCGTGTTCATCGGGCTCACCGAGGGCCAGGTGCGGCTCTTCAGCATGGCCGACTTCCCGCGTATGGTCGACGAGGCGCACCAGCGCCCGAAAACGCAGTGGTGGCTCGATCTGCGGCCGATCGCGCAGCTGCTGGCGCAGCCGGGGCCGGAGATGGCCGAGTAACCCACGTGTATACCAAACCCGGCTGATCCTTTGCTTTATGCTGGGGGTTCGGGGGCGGCAATGCCGCCCCCGAATTTTTTGGAGTGCCCTGACCGGCTTTGCCGGTCAGGGCACTCCAAAAAAAGAAACTCATGAAGCTGTATGCAGGCCGGCCCTACGCCAGCGTGATCTCCTTGGCCAGGTACACATCCTGGATAGCGTGCAGCAGCGCCGCGCCCTCGGCCATCGGCCGCTGGAAGGCTTTGCGGCCCGAGATCAGGCCCGCGCCGCCGCCGCGCTTATTGATCACCGCCGTGCGCACCGCCTCGGCCAGGTCGCCCGCACCGCTCGATGCGCCACCTGAATTGATCAGGCTGACGCGGCCCATGTAGCAGTTGGCCACCTGGTAGCGCACCAGGTCGATCGGGTGCTCGCTGGTCAGGTCGGTATAGACTTTCTTGTTCGTCTTGCCGTAGGGGTTCTCTTTGCTGTTCAGCGCATTGTAGCCGCCGTTGTTCTCGGGCAGCTTCTGCTTGATCACATCGGCCTCGATCGTCACGCCCAGGTGGTTGGCCTGGCCAGTCAGGTCGGCCGAGACGTGGTAGTCGACGCCGCCGATTTTGAACGCGCTATTACGCAGGTAGCACCACAGCACGGTGGCCATGCCCAGCTCGTGAGCCATGGTGAACGCCTGCGCCACCTCGACGATCTGGCGGCCCGACTCGGCCGAGCCGAAGTAGATCGTCGCGCCAACCGCAGCCGCACCCATGTCGCGCGCCTGCTTCAGCGTGCCGAACATGATCTGGTCGAACTTGTTCGGGTAGGTCAGGAACTCGTTGTGGTTGATCTTGACCAGGAACGGGATCTTGTGGGCGTATTTGCGCGCGACAGCCCCAAGCACACCATATGTCGAGGCCACGGCGTTGCAGCCACCCTCGAGCGCGAGCTTCACGATATTTTCGGGGTCGAAGTACAGCGGGTTGGGCGCGAACGACGCGCCAGCCGAGTGCTCGATGCCCTGGTCGACCGGCAGGATCGACATGTAGCCGGTGTTCGCGAGCCGCCCGGTGCCAAACAGCGCCTGCAGGTTGCGCAGCACCGGGATCGGGCGATCCGACTGGGCCCAAACCTGGTCGACAAAATCAGCGCTCGGGGCGTGCAGCTGGTCTTTGGCAATTGTCTTCGACTGGTGTTCGAGCAGCGATGTCGCCTCCGAGCCCAGCAAGTCGACGATACGATCGATCATATGTTTCTCCTTTTGCCTGCTTTGGAAATAACAATGGTGGGAGTTTGGGGGCCGCAGGCCCCCGAAATTTCCTCTTAGTGGGGCGTCTATGATAGCAAAGCTACCATAGATGCCCCGCCAGGGAAGTTCGGAGGCGCAAAGCCCCTCCGGCTCCCCTATTTCCGATAAAGTCTAATACAGGAACATGGGCTTGCCAAGCACGTGGCGCACCTTGGGGCGGTAGGCCTCGGTGTCGTACAGCTCGTTCACGTCCACGCGCTTCAACCCCTGCGTGCACGTGTCCACCGGCACCGTCGTGTACTGCCCGTTCTGCAGCGCCACCATCCGCCCGCTGTGCCCCTGCAGCAGCTGATCCACCGCCAGGTTCGCGTAGCTGATCGCCACCATCCGGTCCAGCGAGTCCGGCGCCCCGGCGCGCA
>CALLYN010000703.1 GCA_937858455.1 uncultured Kouleothrix sp. | reverse complement strand
CCCAGCGAGAATGCGGTCGATGCTGGCATCGATGGCAGCCAGGCTGGAGTCCCAGCTGTAACGGGCAAGCACGCGCTGGCGCGCAGCGGGCGTACGGACGACGTTCGCTGCGATGCGCAGCGAACGCGTTTACATTGCGCTAACAATGAAAGGCGCATGCTCCACCGACGCTGCGATGTCCTTCCGATGGCGGCTACAACGGGCCCGTCACGGATCATCAAAACATCGCCATCACCAACTACGCAGGAAGTGAAGGCTATCACTGGTGGCCATCGGCTTATCTCGATCCGGCATGGGGCGGGAACTGGAGCGCATCGGCGCGCCGGTGTACCTTTCGGGCATGGCGCGCGGGCTGCTGGGCGCTCAGCACCGGCTGCTGCTGCGCCACCGGCGCCGCGAGGCGCTGCGCCAGGCCGATTTCGTACTGCTGGCCGGCGTGCCGTGCGACTTCCGGCTCGACTACGGGCGCCAGATCCGGCGTGGCGCCTGCTACGTCGCCGCGAACCGCAGCCCGCGCGACCTGCGGCTCAACCGCCGCCCGACGATCGCCGCGCCCGGCGACCCCGCACTGTTTCTGCGCGGCCTGGCCGATGCGCTAGCCGATAAACCGAAGAGTGGCCTCAAAGACACGAATGCACGAAGGCACGAAGAAAGGGCGGGCATCTTTCAGCCTTTAAAAGCGCTGGGCCTGCGTGGCTTCGCGGCACAATCGCCCTCGGTATCGGGCGACGAGCGCGCCGCGCGCTGGGGTGCGTGGCTGGGCGAGCTGAGGGCGCGCGACGACGCGCGCGAGGCTGAAATTGCCGCGCAGGCCCATGCACCCGCCAGCGGTGTCAACCCGCTGCACCTGTGCCGCGCGGTCGAGGCGGCCCACGCCGCCGACGCGATCGTCGTCGGCGATGGCGGCGACTTCGTGGCCACTGCGTCGTACATTGTGCGGCCTGGCGGCCCGCTGCAGTGGCTCGACCCTGGCGCGTTCGGCACGCTGGGCGTGGGCGCGGGCTTCGCGCTTGGCGCCAAGCTGTTGTACCCCGAGCGCGAGGTGTGGGCGCTGTTCGGCGACGGCGCGCTCGGCTACAGCCTGGCCGAGTTCGACACCTTCGCGCGCCACGGCGCCGCAGTGATCGCGGTGGTCGGCAACGACGCCGGGTGGACGCAGATCGCCCGCGAGCAGGCCGAGATCCTGGGCGACGACGTGGGCACCGTGCTGCGCCCCACCGATTACCACGCCGCCGCAGCCGGGCTGGGCGCGGCCGGCCTGGCACTGAGCGACCCGGGGCTGGCCGACGAGGCGCTGGCCGAGGCGCGCGCGCTAGCGGCGGCCGGACGGCCGGGGCTGCTCAATGCGCTGCTGGGCAAAACCGAATTTCGCAAGGGGTCGATCTCGATGTGAGCTAGCCAATGCGCGCCAGCACATCCTGCAGCGTCGCCTCGGTGCGCAGGCGGTTGAGATCGGCGCCGAGGCTCACCAGCGTCTGCGCCACCTCCGGCCGGATGCCCACCAGCACCGCCTGCGTGCCAAGCAGCCGCGCCGCGTCGGCGGTGCGCAGCAGCACCTGCGCCAGGTGCGTATCGACCACCGCCACCCCGGTGATGTCGAGGATGATCGTGCGGGCGTGGCTGCGCTCGACCTGACCGAGCACCTCGTCGATCAGCCGCTGGGCGCGCGGCCCGTCGAGGTTGCCGATCAGCGGCGCCACCAGCACATCGCGGCGCACCGGAATGATCGGCAGCGACAGCGCGTTCACCATATCGTTCAGCGCCTGCTGGCGGTCGAGGCTCGCCTGGAGCTGGGCGGCCTGCGCGCTCTGCGCCGCCAGCGACTCCGCCAGCTCGGCGGTGCGCTCGGCCACGCGCGTCTCGAGCTGGGCGTTCATGCGCTCGAGGGTGCTGGCCATCTGCTCGGCCTGCTGGCGCGCGCGCTGGGCATCGCTCAGCGCCTGGGCGGTGCTGCCGGCCGTGAGAACGCTGACGAGCGCCAGCAGCGCCAGCAGCGCCACGGCATCCTGCAGAATCTGCACGTCGAGGTAGCTCAGCGGCGACGCCTGGTGAACGATAGCGGCCACCAGCGCCAGGCCGGCCAGGCACACACCGAACACCAGCCACACCTCGCGCCGCACGAACACCGCGCCGGCGATGGCCACCGGAACGATCAGAAAAAACGGCGTGTCGGAGAGCCCGCGGTTGGCGAGCATCACCGCGAACGTCGCAACCAGCATTGTGCCCGCCAGCAGCACGGCCGCGAGCACCACGTGGCTGCGGCGCGCCAGCCCGATCACAAGCACAAACAAGCCCAGCGCGACCGTGCCGGCCACCAGGCTGGGCAGCTCGCGCTGGAGCAGCCATAGCCCCAGCAGCAGCAAGTCGAGCAGCAGCAGGCCCAGCGCAATCGCCACGACATTGCGCCCGCGCCGGCGCAGGTCGGCGTCGGGGTGTGTGATCGCGAGCAGCCGGTCGACGTGTTGGCGCATGGGTTTCTCACTATTCTCACGATGTTGCCCAACTTATTGTAGCGCACAGGCGGGAAAAGCGGTAGACGCGCCAATGACACGAAGGTAACAGCTGCCAAAGCACTGGGCGCCAGAGAACGTGCTAGAATGGGGCCGCTGTAATCAAAAGGAGAAGCGATATGAAAGCCATCCGCATCCACGAGTTTGGCGGCCCCGAGGTGCTGCGCGCCGACGATCTGCCGTTGCCCGAGCCAGGCCCCGGCGAGGCGCGCGTGAAGCTTGCAGCCACCGGCGTGAACTTCATCGATATCTACCACCGCAAAGGGCTGTACCCCGGCAAGCTGCCGCTGACGCTTGGCCAGGAAGGCGCCGGCACCGTCGACGCCGTGGGCGCGGGCGTGGCCGACGTCAAGCCCGGTGACCAGGTGGCCTATGCCAGCGTGCAGGGCGCCTACGCCGAGTATGCTCTCGTGCCGGCCGCGCGGCTGGTGCCGGTGCCTGCGGGCGTCGCGCCCGACCAGGCCGCCGCCGTGATGCTCCAGGGCATGACCGCGCACTACCTGGCGCTCAGCACCTTCGCGCTCAAGCCGGGCGACACCGCGCTCGTGCATGCGGCCGCCGGCGGCGTTGGCCAGCTGCTGGTGCAGATCGCCAAACAGCGCGGCGCGCGCGTGATCGGCACGGCCTCGGCCGCGAAGCTCGATCTGGCGCGCGCGGCCGGCGCCGACGAGGTGATCGGCTACAACGAGCAAGATTTCGAGGCCGAGGTGAAGCGCCTCACCGGCGGCACGGGCGTCGACGTGGTGTACGACTCGGTCGGCAAGACGACCTTCGACAAGAGCCTGAACTGCCTGCGGCCGCGCGGCTTTCTGGTGCTGTACGGCCAGTCGAGCGGGCCAGTGCCGCCGCTCGACCCGCAGGTGCTGAACGGCAAGGGCTCGCTGTTCCTCACCCGGCCGACGCTCGGGCACTATACTGCCACCCGCGACGAGCTGCTGTGGCGCGCGAACGACCTGTTCGGCTGGATGCGCGACGGCACGCTGAAGGTGGCGATCGACACGACCTTCGCGCTGGCCGACGCCGCCGACGCGCACCGCTACCTCGAAGGGCGCAACACCAAAGGCAAGGTGCTGCTGCTCCCCTCATAATTAGCTCCGTCCGATCGCGTGCTTATGACTTATATGCTGTTTGCTTGGCCACGTTAGGACAAACGCAGTTGGCGCCCTCAGCCTTCGGCAGAGCGGTACTTTACATCTTGAGGTATGCGGTTTTTCCGCGCTCCGCGTGGAAAAACCGCATACAAAATGATCGGCATGTACCACGCTGCCGCAGGCGAAATGCACTGCTTCGAGAGCCGAACAACGCAACGCTGCCGCAGGCGAAATGCACTGCTTCGAGAGCCGAACAACGCAACTAGGTAAGTCCTATACTTTTTGTTTGCGATGGCCTGCCCGGCCTGGCCGGGCAGGCCATCGCAAAAAGAAAGTTCGGGAGCGGCAATGCCGCCCCCGAACCCCAGCATAAAGCAAGCGCTCAGCCGAATGTGATATTACTTCGTGAGCATCGCGGCCGTTTCGGCCAGGCGCGATGTGTAGCCCCACTCGTTGTCGTACCAGGCCGCGACCGACAGCAGGTCGCCCTGGACGGCGGTGAGCGGCAGATCGACGATCGA
>CALLYN010000702.1 GCA_937858455.1 uncultured Kouleothrix sp. | reverse complement strand
CGCTCAAGGGCGCGGCCGGCTACCTGCTGGAGATCGAGCTGGCCGCCACCGGCGCGCGCGAGCAGCTGGCGCTGACCCAGAGCCACTTCGGGCTCGAGGGCCGCGAGCTGCTGCGCGTCGGCACGCTCGACGAGTACGCGCACAACCCGCGCTTCGCCAGCCAGCCGCCCGGCACCGACGCAGACCACCCGCCCTCGCTGTACCCCGAGGTGCCGTACACCGGCCACCGCTGGGGCATGGCGATCGACCTGAACAGCTGCATCGGCTGCCAGGCCTGCACCGTGGCGTGCCAGGCCGAAAACAACATCCCGGTGGTGGGCAAAGAGCAGGTGCTGATGAGCCGCGAAATGCACTGGCTGAAAGTCGACCGCTACTACGAGGGCGACGCCGCCAGCCCGAACACCTACTTCCAGCCGCGGCCGTGCATGCAGTGCGAGAAAGCGCCGTGCGAGCTGGTGTGCCCGGTGGCCGCCACCGCGCACAGCGCCGAAGGGCTGAACGACATGGTCTACAACCGCTGCGTCGGCACGCGCTACTGCTCGAACAACTGCCCGTACAAAGTGCGGCGCTTCAACTTCCTGCAGTACTCCCACACCAGCACGCCGGTGATCAAACTGCACTACAACCCCGACGTGACGGTGCGCGACCGCGGCGTGATGGAGAAGTGCACCTACTGCGTGCAGCGCATCAACGCCGGCAGGATCGAGGCCGAGAAGGCCGGCCGGCCGATCCGCGACGGCGAGATCAAAACCGCCTGCCAGCAGGCCTGCCCCACCGAGGCGATCGTCTTCGGCGACATCAACGACGTGGGCAGCCAGGTGGCGCGCCTGAAGGAATCGCCGCTGAGCTATGGCATGCTGGCCGAGCTTGGCACCCAGCCGCGCACCACCTACCTGGCGCGGCTGCGCAACCCGAACCCGGAGCTTTGAGAAGCTGTCTGAAACGCTGGTTCGGGCGCTTCTGCCTGCGGCAGCATGGCGAGCGCTGAATTGCGGAGAGATGCGATGGCGACAGCAAGCGATCAACCTGCCGGCGAGGCGCGGGTGCTCGAGGGGCAGCACACCTTCGCGTCGGTCACCGACAAGATCAGCTCGATCGTGCTCACGCGGCGGGTGGGGCGCGGCTGGCTGCTGGGCTTCGCGGCGGCGTTTCTGCTGCTGATGCTGCTGCTGGTGGCCGTGACATACCTGTTTGTGCGCGGCGTGGGCATCTGGGGCGTGAACGTGCCGGTGGCCTGGGGCTTCGCGATCACCAACTTCGTGTGGTGGATCGGCATCGGCCACGCCGGCACGCTGATCTCGGCCATCCTGCTGCTGCTGCGCCAGAAGTGGCGCACCTCGATCAACCGCTTCGCCGAGGCCATGACGCTGTTCGCGGTGGCGTGCGCCGGCCTGTTCCCGATCTTGCACCTCGGCCGGCCGTGGCTGTTCTACTGGCTCATCCCCTACCCCAGCACCATGGGCGTGTGGCCGCAGTTCCGCAGCCCGCTGGTGTGGGATTTCTTCGCCGTCTCGACCTACGGCACGGTGTCGCTGCTGTTCTGGTACATCGGCCTGATCCCCGACCTGGGCTCGCTGCGCGACCGCGCGCGCAACCGCTACGCCCGCGTGATCTACGGCCTGCTCTCGATGGGCTGGCGCGGCGACGCGGCGCACTGGTACCGCTACGAGAAGGCCTACATGCTGCTGGCCGCGCTGGCCACGCCGCTGGTGGTGTCGGTGCACACGATCGTCAGCTTCGACTTCGCGGTGGCGAATGTGCCGGGCTGGCACTCGACGGTGTTCCCGCCCTACTTCGTGGCCGGCGCGATCTTCTCGGGCTTCGCGATGGTCGCGACGATCGCCATCCCGCTGCGGCGCTTCTACCAGCTCGAAGACTTCATCACCGCGCGGCATATCGACTATATGGCGCGGATCATGCTGGCGACGGGCATGATGGTGGGCTACGGCTACATGCTCGAGGCGTTTATGGCCTGGTATAGCGCCAACCCGTTCGAGCAGTCGGTGTACTGGGATCGCGCGTTTGGCGCCTACGGTCCGGCGTACTGGGGGCTGGTGGCGTGCAATGTGCTGGTGCCGCAGGCGTTCTGGTTCAGGCGCGCGCGCGCCAATGTGGCGCTGGTGTTCGTGCTGGCGCTGCTGATCAACGTGGGCATGTGGCTCGAGCGCTTCGTGATCGTGGCGCAGAGCCTCTCGCACAGCTTTGTGCCGGCCTCATGGGATGTATACCGCCCGACGTTCTGGGACTACGCGACATTCGCCGGCACGATCGGGCTGTTTCTGACGCTGCTGCTGCTGTTCATCCGCTTTCTGCCTATGATCTCGATCGCCGAGATGCGCGAGCTGGTGCACCGCACCGAGGGCTCGGCGGCCGACTGATACGCTGTTCGCTTGATCATGTATAGGCTGTGTTGCACGACGTGGCGAAGCCACGTCGTGCAACACAATTAAGAAATTTGGGGGCGGCGAAGCCGCCCCCAAACCCCCACCAAAGTGTACGTAATCA
>CALLYN010000701.1 GCA_937858455.1 uncultured Kouleothrix sp. | reverse complement strand
CGTCTTCGCAGGTGGCGTGGTTGTAGGGCTGGCCCCACACCGCCAGAAACGTGCCCTCGCGCGTGCACACCGTGCCGGGGTTATGCGCCAGGTGGAGCAGCAGCCCGTACTCGAGTGGGCTCAGCTGCATTGGCACGCCATACACCTGCACAGTGCGCGCGTCTTCGTCGATAAACAGAGCAGGCGGCAGCACGTTCGGCTGCATCACCAGCGTTTCTTCGGGGTCGGAAAATTGCAGCGCCACATCCTGTGAGCCGAGCCAGATCTCGTCGCCGGTGCTGAGCTGGGCGCCTTGCTCGAGCCGCTTGCCATTCACAAAAGTGCCATTGGCGCTGCCGGCGTCGAACAGCACGTAGCGATCGTGCTGCAGCTCGATCCGGGCGTGCAGCCGCGAGATCACTGGCAGCGCGATCACCACCGCGCACGAATCCGAGCGGCCAAGCGTCGTCACATCCTGGCGCAGTTTGATCCGCTCTTCGCCGCCTTCGGCGCGGCGATACGTCAGAATGCCCGGGGTTGCACGAGCCATCTGGCTACTCAATACCTTTACACTTTGGGCGTATGCGGCATTGTATCACGCCTGGGAACGATTGACAACGGTTGGCCGAGTGGTAAAATAACTGGTGATCCGAATCTGGTCCAACTTCTGATCATGCGCGCATCGTCGCCCGCCAGATACAACCAAAGCGCCACCGCCGTTCGTTCTATTGTACAGGTGGCATAAGCCGGCCGCGCGATCCCCGGCGTTGTCTGCCCGGGCTACGCCGGTTTTTTTATCGCGAGTGGGCGCTCGCCGCCCGCCGACGTCATCTCTATCGACGATCGTGCCTGAAGAAGGGTAGAGAGGCGCCCCGATGTCTGATTTGATCGATACGCGGCTGAATCAATACCACTTGATCGAGATCGTCCGTCGCGGCGGGATGTCGACGGTCTATAAAGCCTACCAGGATTCGCTCGATCGCTTTGTGGCGGTGAAGGTGCTTTCCTCGAACCGCGACCCGCAGTTTGCCGCGCGCTTCAAGCGCGAGGCGCGGGCCATCGCCGCGCTGCAGCACCACAATATTCTGCCGGTGTACGATTTCGGCGAGCAGGGCGCCCTGCTGTTCCTGGTGCTGCAGTACGTCGAGAACGGCAATTCGCTGGCCGACATGCTCGGCCGGCCGATGCAGCCGGTCACGGCGCTGCGGCTTACCAGCCACGTGCTCGACGCGCTCGACTACGCGCACAAGCGCGGCATTATCCATCGCGATATCAAGCCCGGCAATGTGCTGATGCCCTCGCCGAGCTGGCCGATGCTGGCCGATTTCGGCATCGCCAAGCTGATGAACGACAACCAGCGCCTGACGCTGGCTAACCAGATCATCGGCACCGCCGCCTACATGGCCCCCGAGCAGGCTACCGGCCGGCCGATCGACGCCCGCACCGACCTGTACGCCGCCGGCGTGGTGCTGTACGAGCTGGTGACTGGCCGCGTGCCGTTCGACTCCGACACGCCCATGGCCGTGCTCACCAAGCACGTGTACGATCCGCCACCGCCGGCGCGCACGCTCAACCCCGATCTCTCGCCGCTGCTCGAGGCGCTGCTCGATCGCGCGCTGGCTAAAGAGCCGGCCGCGCGCTTCCAGACGGCCGCCGAGATGTCGGCGGCGCTACTCGACACCGCCGCCCAGCTCGAGGTGCAGCAGCAATCGCGCGTGCAGATGACCGGCCTGTACGAGCTGGGCCTCGACGCATTCCAGAGCCGCCGCTACAACGAGGCAGTCAGCCAGCTGCGCAAGCTCGTCGATCTCGACCCCGAGAACGAGGACGCCAACGAGCTGCTGCAGGCCGCGCTCGACGCGCAGGAGCGCGCCCGCCACGAAGATCAAGAGCGCCACATTGACGACCGAGAAGGCCACGGACTGGCGCAGCGGCACATCCATGAAGATGAAGTAACCGACCGCGAAGAGGCCCGGCCCGAAGCGCCAGCCCAGCCGCGTCCACGGCGATTGATCGGTGCGCGAGCGCGCCTTGATGGCCTCGAGCGGTGTGACCCGTGAGGCTTCGATGGCCGGCCAGAGCGCCGAGATCAGTGTGACGATCAGGCCGAGGCCGAGGCTGCGGACGAAGGCGGCCGGCTCGAGCTTCATGCCGACCGGCGCCGACCCGGCGATGACCGCCAGGAACGACGACATGCCCGCGGCCATCGCCAGGCCGATCAGCACGCCAAGCGCCGAGCCGATCGCGGCGAGCAGCAGGGCCTCGATCATCACACTCGTCAGGACCTGGCGACGGGTCAGCGCGATCGCGCGCAGCACACCGAAGGCGCGGGTGCGTTCGGCGACGCCCATCGCGAAAGTGTTGTAGATCAGGAAACCGCCGACGATCATCGACACCAGGCTGAACATATCGAGCCCGAGGTTGTACGACGTCATCCGCTTCGAGAGCTCCTGGCCGCGCGCGCCCGGGTACGTGACGCTCACGTCGAAGTCGGCGAGTTCGGCCTCGAGCCGGGCCTTCAGAGCGGCGAGCGCGTCGGGCGAGTCGGCGATGGCGCGATCGACGACAAGGTCGACGCGATCGAGCTT
>CALLYN010000700.1 GCA_937858455.1 uncultured Kouleothrix sp. | reverse complement strand
CAACAACCATACCACAAGAGCTGTCCTTGTCTACTACGCTTAATGCGTATGGGGGCGGCACAGCCGCCCCCGAATTTCTTTTTGTGTTGCACTGCGTGGCTTCGCCACGCAGTGCAACACAATCTACGTATCATAACAAGAAAGTGACCAAACGGAGTTGATACGAAACAGCTCTAGGCCGCGTTGCGGTATGCTGCCGAGACCGAGCGCAGCCGCTCGATCAGGCCCGGCAGCGTATCGAGCACAAAGTCGATATCGGCCTCGGTCGTCGATTTTCCCAATGTGAAGCGCACCGAGCCGATCGCGCGCTCGTAGGCGATGCCCAGCGCCGTCAGCACGTGCGAGGCTTCGAGCGAGCCGCTGGAGCACGCCGAGCCGCTTGACGCGGCGATGCCCTGCTGGTCGAGCAGCAGCAGCACGCTTTCGCCCTCGACGAACTCGAACGCCAGGTTGGCATTATTGGGCAGGCGCTGTGTCGGGTGGCCGTTGAGCGAGCTATACGGCACCCGCTCGAGCACCCCGGCGATCAGCCGGTCGCGTAGCGCCGTGCATTGCGCCACGTGCTCGGCGCGGCGCGCCAGCGCCAGCTCCAGCGCGGTTGCCATCCCGACGATCCCTGCCACATTTTCGGTACCGGCGCGGCGTCGGCGCTCTTGCCCGCCGCCGTTGAGCTGCGGCAGCAGCGGCGTGCCGCGGCGCACATACAGCGCGCCTACGCCCTTGGGGCCGTAGAACTTGTGCGCCGCCAGCGTCAGCAGGTCGACATTCAGCGCGTCGACGTTTAAGTCGAGCGAGCCGGCGGCCTGCACGGCGTCGGTGTGCAGCGGCACGCCGCGCGCCCGGCAGATCGCGCCAAACTCGGCCAGCGGCTGGATTGTGCCGATCTCGTTGTTGGCGTACATCAGCGACACCAGCACCGTGTCGGGCCGGATGGCAGCCCGCAGGTCGTCGGGGCTGACCAGCCCGCCGCTATCGACCGGCAGCACCGTTGTTTCGAAGCCAAACGCCTCGAGGTATTCGAAGGCGTGCAGCACCGCGTGGTGCTCGATCGCGCTGGTGATCAGGTGCGCGCCGCGGCCGGCCTGGCGCTGCGCCAGCGCCACGCCCTTGATCGCCAGGTTATCGGCCTCGGAGCCGCCGCCGGTGAAAATGATCTCTTTGCGGCTCGCCCCCAGCGCGCGCGCCACCGTCTCGCGCGCGTCGTCGAGCGCCTCGAGCGCGGCGCGGCCGGCCTGGTGAATGCTCGAGGGGTTGCCGAATGCTTCGCTGAAATACGGCAGCATCGCCGCGACAACCTGCGCGTCGACGGGGGTAGTTGCGGCGTAGTCGAGGTAGATCGAACGCTCGGCCATGGGAGTTCCTTTGTTGAAATGGCCACGAAGACGCGAAGACTCAAAGATTCGAAGGCGTCGTGTGCCTTGGAGTCTTCGAGTCTTCGTGGCGCTTGATATCGCGTTGGTAGGCTGCGGGCTATGCCTGGGGCGCGGGCGGCGCTGCCACTGGCGGCGGCGCGATCGCCTCGGCACCACGGCCGGGCATCAGCTCAATCGACTCGCGCGCGCGCCAGCAGGCCGCGAAGTGGCCATTGCCATAGTCGGCGAACGGCGGCTCTTCGACTTTGCAGCGGTCGATCACGATCGGGCAGCGCGTATGGAAGTGGCAGCCCGACGGCGGGTTGAGCGGGCTGGGCACATCGCCCTCGAGGATAATGCGCTTGCGGCGCTTTTCGACGCGTGGGTCGGGGATGGGCACCGCCGACAGCAGCGCCTGGGTGTACGGGTGCATTGGCATGGTGTAAAGCTTGCTGCCTTCGGCCAGCTCGACGACCTTGCCCAGGTACATCACCGCCACGCGGTCGCTGATGTGCTTCACCACCGAGAGCCCGTGCGCGATAAACAGGTACGTCAGCCCCAGCCGGTCCTGCAGGTCTTCGAGTAGGTTGATCACCTGGGCCTGGATCGACACGTCCAGCGCCGACACTGGCTCGTCGCACACCACGAACTCGGGCTCGACGGCCAGGGCGCGCGCGATGCCAATGCGCTGGCGCTGGCCGCCCGAAAACTCGTGCGGGTAGCGGTTGATGAAATACGGGTTCAGGCCCACCAGCTGCAGCAGCTCTTGCACGCGCTCGCGCACGGCCTTGCCCTGCCGCAGGTTATGCACGCGGATCGGCTCGCCCACAATATCGCCAACCGTCATGCGCGGGTTGAGCGAGGCGTACGGATCCTGGAAGATCATCTGCACCTTGCGGCGCATGCGGCGCATATCTTCGCCCTTGAGCTTCACCAGGTCCTGGCCCTGAAACAGCACCTCGCCGGCAGTGGGGCGGTACAGCTGCAGAATCGCGCGGCCGGTGGTCGATTTCCCGCAGCCCGACTCGCCCACCAGGCCAAGCGTTTCGCCCTTCTTGATGCTGAAGCTCACGCCGTCGACCGCCTTCACGGCGCCGACCTGGCGCTGGAATACAATCCCCTTGGTGACGGGAAAGTGCATCTGCAAATCACGCACCTGGATCAGATCATTCCCCGATCCGTTTGCATGTGTCGTCATAGCTATCCTCGTTCATCGTAAGGCCGCACGCGGTGTGCGTAGCCGGCTGCTCTGGGCGCCACGCACGGCGCACGGCGGATGATCAGGCGATCTCGGAGACGGCTCGCAGCTCGTCTTTGTTCGGGATCGGGGTTTCGAGCGTAATATCGAACAGGCAGGCGGCGCGGTGATCGGGCCCGACCGGCCGCAGCGGCGGCACTGTCTGGTCGCACTTGCCGGCCACAAAGTAGTCGCAGCGCGGGCTGAACGGGCAGATCGGCGGCAGGTTGATCAGATCCGGCGGCAGGCCGCGGATCGGCGTGAGCTTGCGGCCCTCTTGCTCGTCGAGGCGCGGGATCGAGCGCAGCAGGCCGATCGTGTAGGGCATGCGCGGGTTGGCGAAGATCTCGTTGGTTGGCCCTTCCTCGACGATCCGGCCGGCGTACATCACCACCACGCGGTCGGCCATGCCGGCCACCACCCCCAGGTCGTGGGTGATGATAATCACCGCGGTGCCGGTCTCGTTCTTGAGCCGGTTGATCAGCTCGAGGATCTGCGCCTGGATCGTCACGTCGAGCGCGGTGGTCGGCTCGTCGGCGATCAGC
>CALLYN010000699.1 GCA_937858455.1 uncultured Kouleothrix sp. | reverse complement strand
CCTGGCCGATTTCCTTCGTAAACGTAACGATGATGCAGCCGACCGTTACGATCAGCTGGCGAACCAGGCGCGCACCTCATTCCAGCGGCGGTTTATTCGGTCTGACACCGAGCACCTGGCCGACGTCGTCGATGCGCCAGAAGGCGACGACTGGACGCTGCGGCCGAACCAGATCTTCGCGGTGTCGCTGCACCACCCGCTGCTCGAAGGTGACGCCGCGCGCCGCGTCGTCGACACAACCGCGCGCGCGCTGCTGGCAAGCTACGGGCTGCGCTCGCTCGACCCGGCGCACCCGGCCTACTGCGGCACGTTCGTAGGCACGCCGCGCCAGCGCGACAGCGTATACCACCAAGGGCCGGTGTGGAGCTGGCCGATCGGCGCGTTCGCCGAGGCGCACTTTCGCGTCTACGGCGACGCCCAGGCCGCGCTGGCGTTTCTGCGGCCGTTCGAGCACCACCTGCGCGACGCATGCCTCGGCAGCGTCTCGGAGATCTTCGAGGGCGATGCGCCGCACCTGCCGCGCGGCGCGATAGCGCAGGCCTGGGGCGTGGCCGAGCTGCTGCGCGTATGGCGCATGCTCGCGGGCTAGCGCCGCTCGGATTGCCCGAAAGCCATGCATGCGAGTATACTTACGCCTGACATCGAAGGATATGGAGGTGCTATGATTATTCTTGGCATCGACATCGGCGGCTCAGGCATCAAAGGCGCGCCGGTGGATGTCGAGTGCGGGGCGCTGACTGTGCCCTACCACCGCATCCCAACTCCCCAGCCCTCGGCACCCACGCCCGTAGCCGACGTGGTGGCCCAGATCGTGCGACACTTCGAGTGGACTGGCCCGGCCGGCAGTACATTCCCGGCGATCATGAAGAATGGCGTCGCCTACAGCGCGGCGAATGTCGACAAAGGATGGATCGGCACGGACGCGGCGGCGCTGCTGCAGAAGCAGTCCGGCTGCCCGTTTGTGGTGGTCAACGATGGCGACGCCGCAGGCATCGCCGAGATGCAGTATGGCGCCGGGCGCGGCCAGCGCGGCGTGGTGATGATGCTGACAATCGGCACCGGCATCGGCTCGGCGCTGTTCGTCGACGGCCAGCTTGTGCCGAACACCGAGCTGGGCCACCTTGAGGTTCGCGGCAAAGAGGCCGAGCACCGCGCGTCGGATCGCGTGCGCGCCAAGAAAAAGCTCGGCTGGAAAGAGTGGGCCGCGCGCTTTGACGAAGTGCTGCACTGCTACGATGCGCTTTTCTCGCCAAACCTGTTTATTATCGGCGGCGGCGTGAGCAAGAAGCACGCGAAGTTCTTGCCCTTTCTGACGCTGCGCACGCCGGTGGTGCCGGCGCAGATGCTCAACGAGGCCGGGATCATCGGCGCGGCGCTGGCCGCGAGCCAG
>CALLYN010000698.1 GCA_937858455.1 uncultured Kouleothrix sp. | reverse complement strand
GCCGGCCGCGTACGCCGTGTCGTCGTGAGCTGTATAGCGCGAGCAGGGTTGCAAGAGCTATGCCGCCCGCCAGCACGCCAGCCGCACGTGTGGTATACTGGCACAACGCGCCGGCCGCTCTGGGTTTGGCACAGGCGCGCCGAAAAGACCGTGCTTACCGTTTCTTCCCAGAGGGACACGCACTGTAAGCCTGGAGTTGAGTGGCTGTGCCGCGTGCGTGAAACTGCTTCACCTCTTCACATTGCCCAGGACTCCCCGATTGACTAAGGATAGAATTTGAGCTTCGACCAATTCAACCTCGACCCGCGCCTGATGCAGGGTGTGCGGGCGGCTGGCTATGCCGTGCCCACGCCCATCCAGGCCGCCGCCATCCCGCCGGCGCTGGCCGGCCACGATCTGATCGGCACTGCGCAGACTGGCACCGGCAAGACTGCCGCATTCGCGCTGCCGATATTGCAGCGGCTGCTGAAAGCGCCGCGCGGCCGCGCGGCCTCGGGCTGCCGCGCGCTGATCGTGACGCCAACGCGCGAGCTTGCCGAGCAGATCAACGACGCATTCCGCGTGCTGGGGCGTGCCAGCGGGCTGCGCAGCGCCACAATCTACGGCGGCGTGCCGATGGCCCCGCAAGAGCGCGCGCTGCGCGACGGTGTCGAGATCCTCGTGGCCTGCCCCGGCCGCCTGCTCGACCATATCGACCAGGGCAACGCGCGGCTCGACGGCGTCGAGCTGCTGGTGCTCGACGAGGCCGATCGCATGTTCGACATGGGCTTTCTGCCGGCGGTGCGGCGCATTCTTGGCTTTGTGCCGGCCAAGCGCCAGACGATGCTGTTCTCGGCAACATTTCCGCCCGAGATCGAGCAGCTAGCGGCGCAGGCGCTGCGCGACCCGCGGCGCATCGCCGTGGGCCTGAGCCAGCCTGCCACTACGGTGGCGCACGCGCTATACCCGGTGGCGCAGCATCTGAAGACCGGGCTGACGCTTGAGCTGCTGCGGCGCACCGACGCGCGCTCGGTGCTGATCTTCACACGCACCCGCCACCGCGCCGCGCGCCTGGCGCGCCAGCTCGAGCGCGCCGGCCACCGCGTTACTTCGCTGCATAGCGACCGCACGCAAAACCAGCGCCAGGCCGCGCTCGACGGCTTCCGCAGCGGCACGTACCAGATCATGGTCGCGACCGATATCGCCGCGCGCGGCATTGATGTCGCCAGCATCTCGCATGTGATCAACTACGACATTCCCGACACCGCCGACGCCTATATTCACCGGATCGGCCGCACCGGCCGGGCCGAGCGCGAGGGCGATGCGTTTACGCTGGTGACGCCCGAGGACGACGCGACGGTGCGCATGATCGAGCGCGCGGTCGGACGACGGATCGAGCGCGCCACGATCGCCGGCTTCGACTACAACGCGCCGCCCAGCCAGCAGTTTGCGCCCGCGCCACGCCACGAGCAGCGCGCCGCCCAGCCGGCACATCGCAGCCCGAGCGTGCAGGCAGCGGGCCGCTCCGGCGCTAGCATGCCTCGGCGCGGCCGCGGCGGCGCGCGCTAGCCGCCGCACCTTGTTGTCGCCTCGCTCGTTTGGAGAGCGGGGCCATCCGCGATGCGCTTGCCCTGGACAACATTTCGTTTTATTGTATTGGGCAAATACACCCTGCACGGTGGGGGTGCGGGGGCGGCGAAGCCGCCCCCGCAGAAATCTTGGTTATGGTGCGGCGCGGCTTCGCCGCCCCGCACCATAACCAAGGTGCAGCATGTGCTTGCCCAGCACAAATATTTCGTTGTATGATGCCCTGCCTGGCTTCGCCGGGCAGGGCATCATACAACGAAACTGCTCGAACGGAGTTCGGATCATTGGTATGCCGGGCGCGCTGCTACTGCGGCGCCCGCTCGGCGGCAAGCCGCCACAGCCGTAGCGCCACCGCCACGCACCAGCCAAGCACCGCCAGCAGCAGGCCGTAGAACAGCAGCCCCTTGAGCAGAAACGCCGGCCCTACCAGCGCGGCCACCACGGCGGTCAGCGCGGCGTAGCCGCGCCACTGTGCGCGCCGGAAGGCCCAGGCCAGCGCCAGCAGGCCGGGCCAAAACGTGAGCCCGAGCGCGGCGAACGCGAGATCGTGCATGCGGCCAAGCAGCAGAGCCATTTTCTCGAAACCGTGCGGGGCGTGCGGGCGATCAAGCTGTTTCAGCGTCAGGATGAGCGCCGCTCTTCCTGGCTTGGCTTGGTGGTGGATCAGATCAACGCCGATTTACGTACGCAGAAACTGCAGTTGCTTTACAAGCTGCTCAACGGCTTGCTGTTCGGCATCGAGTTCCTCGTGCGGGGCGCCCTCGACGACGTGAAGCCCAAGGGCAAGGTCGTGCAGAACAAGACGCTGCCGACCGAGGACATCCCCGACGTGGTGACCTTCAGCAAGACCAAGCGGCTGAACCCCACCACGAAGAAGGTGGAAACCGCCACCGTTCAGACCACCGCCGCTCAGGCCGCCAGCGCGTCCTCCAGCGCGTCGATGAACAGCG
>CALLYN010000697.1 GCA_937858455.1 uncultured Kouleothrix sp. | reverse complement strand
CCCACCGCCGCCCCGGCTCCCGCCGAGCCGACCGCAGCACCTGCGCCTGCGCCCACCGCTGCCCCGGCCGCCGACGCCCTGAAGGGCAATATCACCTACTGGACCGCCTACAACACCGTATCGCCCGAGTTCAAGACCCTGACAGAGCAGATTATCCCGGCGTTCCAGAAGCTGCACCCGAACGTCACGATCGATGCGCAGGCCATCCCCTACGACGAGCTGCGCAAGAAGCTGCTGGCCGCGATCGCCGGCGGCGAGACGCCCGACCTGCTGCGCGCCGACATCATCTGGGTGCCTGAGTTCGCCGAGCAGGGCGCGCTGGCCAAGCTCGACGAGGCCATTCCCGACTTCGCGACCTACAAGGACGGCTTCTACGCCGGGCCGCTCGCCACCAACTTCTACAAAGACCACTACTACGGCCTGCCGCTCGACACCAACACCCGCGTGATCTTCTTCAACCCGGCGATCCTCAAGGAGGCCGGCATCGACGCGGCGCCCAAGACGGTGGCCGACTTCGCGGCCGACTGCGCGAAGATCAAGGCGCTGAAGAAGCCCGACACCTTCTGCTACGCCGAAGGCGGCACCGGCGCGTGGAACGTACTGCCGTGGATCTGGAGCCAGGGCGGCAACATCACCGACCCGACCTTCAGCAAAGCCACCGGCTTCCTGAACAGCAAAGGCACCGTCGCCGCCGTCACAATGCTGCGCGACATGCTGAAAGACGGCACGCTCTCGCCCTCGATCCTGGGCGGCGGCCTGCAGACCAGCGAAGCGATCGGCAAGAACCAGGTAGGCATGATCATCGACGGCCCGTGGATGCCGCCGATCTTCAAAGAGCAGTTCCCCGACCTGAAGTACGACCTGGCGCCTATACCGGCCGGCGACGGCGGCAGCTCGTCGGTGGTGGGCGGCGAAGATATTGTGCTGTTCGACAAGAGCCAGAACAAAGACGCCGCGCTGGCGTTCCTCAAGTTCGTGCTGGAGGAGCCGCAGCAGATCGCCATGGGCAAGACCGGCCAGATGCCGGTGCTGAAGAGCCTGACCGGCAACAGCGAGCTGCCAGCGTACTTCGCGGTGTTCCAGAAGCAGCTCGAGACCGCCAACCCGCGCACGCCCAGCCCGGCGTGGCCGAAGATCGACGAGACGATCGGCAACGCGGTGCAGCAGGTGCTGCGCGGCGAGAAAGAGCCGCAGGCTGCGCTCGACGAGGCCGCCGCGACGGTCGACGGCCTGCTGGCTGGTAAGAAATAGGCAAGAGCCACGCAGCCTCCGGGCGGTGCGCGCTGCCGGCCTGGAGCCGGCGGCGCGCACCGCCCGGAGGCTCGCCGACCCAAGGAAACCCCATGGAAGTTGCGCAGCCGAAAACCAGTGTGCCGAGCGCGCCGCAGGGGCGCGCGCGCCGACGCTACCGCAACGCCACCACGGCCTACCTGTTCATCCTGCCGGGCATGGCGCTGTTTGTCGCGTGGACACTGTACCCGCTGCTGTATTCGTTTGTGATGAGCTTCGCGGAGTGGAACCTGATCAAACCCAGCCGGTTTGTCGGGCTCGAGAACTACCGCCGCGCGCTCAGCGACCCGGTGTTCTGGCTGGCGCTGCGCAACACGCTCTCGTACACGCTGATCACCGTGCCGGGCCAGATGATCCTGGGCCTGGGGCTGGCGCTGCTGCTCGACCAGCCGCTGCGCGGGCGCGCGTTCTTCCGCACGATGTACTACATCCCGGTGGTTACGTCGTGGGTGGTGGTGTCGCTGATCTTCACCTACCTGTACAACGGCCAGGCCGGGCTGATCAACTGGCTGCTGCGCGACGCGCTGCACCTGATCGACGCAAACATCAACTGGCTGGGCGAGCCGCTCACCGCGAACATCGCGATTGCCACGCTCGGCATCTGGAAGGGCATCGGCTGGACGATGGTGATCTTTCTGGCCGGCCTGCAGTCGATCCCGCAAGAGGTCTACGAAGCCGCAGCGATCGACGGCGCCAGCAGCTGGCAGCGGCTGCGCTCGATCACGCTGCCGCTCATCCGCCAGACCACGCTGTTCATCCTGGTGCTGCTGACGATCGGCGGATTCCAGGTGTTTATCTCGGTGTATGTGATGACCGGCGGCAAGCCACTGCACCGCACCGACGTGCTGCTGACGTATATGTACAGCAACGCGTTCGAGTTTCTCGACCTGGGGTATGGCTCGGCGCTCTCGTACCTGTTCGCGTTGATGGTGTTCGCGCTGAGCATGGCCCAGATCCGCCTGCTGCGCCGGCCGGTCGATTACTAGCCCGCGCCGGGGCGGCCGCGCAGCGCAGAAGCGCCTGCAGCACAGCACCAAGAGAGGCACGCGCATGCTGACACGCACATCGACGATCGGGAATATCTGGCGCTACGCGCTGCTATCGCTCGGCGCGCTGGTGATGCTGATGCCGTTTCTGTACATGATCAGCACCTCGTTCAAGGCGCATGCGTTCGTGCTCGAGCTGCCGCCGCGGCTGATCCCCAGCGCGCCGACGATCGAGAACTACCAGCGCGCGCTGACGACCAACCACTTCGGGCTGTACTTCCTCAACAGCGCGGTGGTGTCGATCAGCGCAACCACGATCACCGTGGTGCTCTCGGCGATGCTGGCGTACGCGTTCGCGCGCTGGGAGTTTCCCGGCCGCAACGTGCTGTTCTACGCCATGCTCGGCACCATGATGGTGCCGGCGCTCACGCTGATCATCCCGCAGTTCGTGCTGGCGAAGCAGCTGCACCTGCTGAACAGCCGCTGGGGCCTGGTGGTGGTGTACTCGGCCGGCACGGCCTTTAATATGTTCCTGCTGCGCGGCTTTTTCGAAGAGATCCCGCAAGAGCTGCTCGACTCGGCGCTGATCGACGGCGCCGGGCCGTTCACCACCTTCTGGCGCGTCGCGCTGCCGCTGGCGCGGCCGGCGCTGGCCGCCACGGCGATCTTCTCGTTTCTTGGCGCGTGGGACGAGTTCACCTGGGCGCTCACCGCGATCAACGACGAAAAGCTGTACACGCTGCCGATCGCGCTGCGCCTGTTCCAGCAGCAGCACGGCACCGAGTGGGGGCTGGTGTTTGCCGCCTCGGCGGTGGCGGTGCTGCCGACGATCCTGGTGTTCGTGATCTTCCAGCGGCAGTTCATCAAGGGCGTGATGTCGGGCGCGGTGAAGGGCTAGCCGCAATACGTTTCACGTTGCCACAAAGGCACGAAGACACAAAGAAGTCGAACGAAAGCGCACCCATGAGAGACCTGTACGCTCACAGCATTGCGCTGATCCGCGCGCATCAGTCGGACGGCGGCGCGTATGTCGCTAGCCCGACGTTCGCAACCTACAACTACTGCTGGTTCCGCGACGGCACGTATATCGCCTACGCCATGGACCTGGTGGGCCAGCACGCCAGCGCGCGGCGCTTCTACGACTGGGCGGCCGCCATGGTGGCGCGGCGCGCCGACGCAGTGGAGCGCGCGATCGTCGCGGCGCCGCAAGGCCAGCCCGCGCCGGCGGATCTACTCGACACGCGCTACACGCTCGACGGCGCGGTGGGCGACGATGACTGGCCGAACTTTCAGCTCGACGGCTTTGGCACGCTGCTGTGGGGCATGCGCCAGCACCTGGCGCTCGGCGACGCCGCGCTGCCCGAGCACTGGCGCACGGCCGCCGACTTGCTGGCGCGCTACCTCGGCGCGCTGTGGCGCCTGCCCTGCTACGACTGCTGGGAAGAGTTCGGCGACAAAGTACACACGGCCACGCTCGCCGCGCTGTACGGCGGGCTGAACGCGGCTGCCGCGCTGCTCGACGAGCCGCGCCACGCCCAGGCCGCGGCGGAGATCAAGCAGTTCGTGCTGAGCAGCTGCGTGAACGGCACCAGCCTCAGCAAGTTCGTCGGCAGCACGATGGTGGACGCCAGCCTCGTGCACGTAGCAACGCCGTACCGGCTGCTCGAGCCGGAGGACCCGCTGATGCGCGCCACGATCGCGCGGATCGAGGCCGAGCTGCGGCGCAACGACGGCGGTGTGCATCGCTATGCCGACGATAGCTACTACGGCGGCGGCGAGTGGCTGCTGCTGACCGCCTACCTCGGCTGGTATTATGTCGAGTGTGGCGCGACGGCACGCGCGCGCGAGCTGCTGGACTGGGTTGAGCGCAACGCCAGCAGCGCCGGCGACATGCCCGAGCAGGTAGCGGCGAACCTAAACCACCCCGAGATGCTGGCGGCGTGGAACGCGCGCTGGGGAACAAGCGCCAGCCCGCTGCTGTGGTCGCACGCGGCCTACCTGACGCTGCACAGCCTGCTGCACAGCCAATGAGACGCCGGCCGCACGCAATCGCGCTGGCGCTGCTGCTGCTGGGGCTGGCGGGATGCAGCGTAGGTGGCGTGGGGGCGCCGCCCACGCCTGCGCCG
>CALLYN010000696.1 GCA_937858455.1 uncultured Kouleothrix sp. | reverse complement strand
CCGCCCGCCAGCGCCTCCGGAGCCAGGGACAGCACCAATTCGATTCCCTTTTCCGCACAACGCAAGGCCAGGGGCCGCAGGGTATCGCGCAGGAGGTGGGCGAGATCCAGCGGCTCGGCGACAACCGTCTCCTCGGGCAGGATATGCCCGCCGCTGAGCCGTCCATCCGCCTCCTGCCAGATGCCGTGGCAATGGAAGAACGCCGCACCCTCGCGGATGCCAAAGCTGAGCGCTCCACCGCTGAGCCTGGTCATGCCCGCCGGGCGCGACAAGGCCGAGTACCTCAAGCTGCGCGAGGCATCCTGGGCCTGGCTCGAGCCGTGGGAGCCCACCCATCCCGGCCGCGACCCGCTGGACGAGGAGGCGTTCGACCGGTTCTACAAAACCTCCGACACCGAGCACAGCCGCCGCTTCCTCATCAAGCTCCTCGACGGCCGCCGCCCCGGCGCCATCCTGGGCCAGGTCAGCCTCAACAACATCGTCCGCGGGGCCTTCCAGTCCGCCACCCTCGGCTACTGGATCGGGGCCGAGTTCGCCGGCAGGGGCTACATGACCGAGGCCCTGACCCTCGCCGTCGAGCACGCCTTCCACGCCCTCAAGCTCCACCGCGTCGAGGCCAACATCATCCCGCGCAACGCCCCCTCCCTCGCCCTGGTGAAGAAGCTGGGCTTCCGCTACGAGGGCACCGCCGCCCGCTACCTCAAGATCGCCGGGTCCTGGCAGGACCACGAACGCTGGGCCATGACCGTCGAGGACAGGCCGACGAGGGCCGACTAGCGACGACGGACCGCCATCACGCCCGCTGCAAGCATGGCGGCGCCGGCGACAGCGACCCAGGACAGGATGGTCAAGCCGCCGCCGAGCGGGGCGGCAAAGGGGAAAAGCCGGCCGCCAAGCCGGCGGCGCCCGCGCGCAAGCCCATCCCGCGCCTGTTCAAGGTAATCGGCGGCGCGATCTTCATGATGATCGTCACCGGCCTGCTGGCCTCGACTACCCACAACTATATTCCGGCCGTGATCTTTGGCGCAGTCTTCGGCGCGATCATGGGCCTGATGCTTGGCAGCTGGCCGCCCGGCCCCGGCGACGAAGTTACTGGCGGCGAGTAGCGTCTAACGGCCCAAAATCGAGGACGAAGGACGAAAGACGAATGTGGGCATCTGCTTGCCTTTCGTCTTTCGTTCTTCGTCTTTCGTCTTTCAAGAGGAGAACAATGATGTTCGAGTCACCCGACCAGATCGAGCAGGCGTATGCTCGCTGGGAGCAGCAGACGCTCCGCCCGACCCTTGCCAAAGCGCCCGAGCGCGACGCCGCGTTTATTACCACCTCGAGCGCGCCGATCGAGCGGCTGTATACCCCGCGCGACATTGCCGATACCAGCTATACGCGCGATATCGCGCACCCCGGCGAGTACCCCTTCACGCGCGGCGTGCACCCCACCGGCTACCGCGGCAAGCTGTGGACTATGCGTATGTTCGCGGGCTTCGGCAGCGCCGAAGAAACCAACGCGCGCTTTAAGTATTTGCTCGAACAGGGCCAGACTGGCCTGTCGATCGCGTTTGATATGCCCACGCTGTATGGCCGCGACACCGACCACCCGCTGGTCGAGGGCGAGTTCGGCAAGTGCGGCGTGGCGATCTCGTCGCTGGCCGACATGGAGATCCTACTCGACGGCCTGCCGCTCGATCAGGTCAGCACCTCGATGACGATCAACTCGCCGGCTGCGATCATCTGGGCGATGTACCTGGTGGTGGCCGAGCAGCGCGGCATCGCCTGGAACCAGCTGCGCGGCACTACTCAGAACGATATTCTGAAAGAGTACATCGCGCAGAATGAGTATATCTTTCCTCCCGAGCCCTCGATGCGCCTGGTGGTCGATACATTTGAATTTGGCGCACAGCACGTGCCGCAGTGGAACCCGGTGTCGGTGTCGGGCTACCATATTCGCGAGGCCGGCAGCACCGCCGCGCAAGAGCTGGCCTTCACGCTGGCCGATGGGATCGCCTATGTCCAGGCGGCGGTCGAGCGCGGGCTGGATGTAGACGCAATCGCGCCGCGGATCTCGTTCTTCTTCAACGCGCATAACGACTTCTTCGAGGAGATCGCCAAGTACCGCGCGGCGCGGCGGGTGTGGGCGCGCACCATGCGCGAGCGCTTTGGCGCGAAGAGCCCGCGCTCGTGGTGGCTGCGCTTCCATTCGCAGACGGCCGGCTGCTCGCTGACGGCCCAGCAGCCCGAGATCAATGTGGTGCGCACGGCGATCCAGGCGCTGGCGGCGGTGCTGGGCGGCACTCAGAGCCTGCACACCAACTCGCTCGACGAGGCGCTCGCGCTGCCGAGCGAAAAGGCAGTGACGATCGCGCTGCGCACTCAGCAGATCATCGCCGAGGAGAGCGGCGTGACGAATACCGTCGACCCGCTCGGCGGCTCGTATTTTGTCGAGGCGCTGACCGACCAGATGGAGCGCGATTGCCTGGCCTACTTCCGCCAGATCGACGAGCAGGGCGGCGTGGTGGCGGCCATTCGCAATGGCTATTTCCAGAAGGAGATCGCTGACGCGGCGTATCGCTACCAGCAGGAGATCGACGGCGGTGTGCGCGGAATTGTCGGCGTCAACAAGTACGCGGTCGCCGAGCCGCTCAAGATCCCGCTGCTCGAGATGGACGCCGAGGGCGAGGCGCGGCACCTGCGCCGGCTGAATCAGCTGCGGCAGACACGCGACAATGCGCTGGTGCAGCGGCGCCTCGGCGAGCTGCGCGCGGCGGCCGAGGGCGGCGCAAACATGATGCCGGCGATCCTCGACTGCGTGCGCGCCTACGCGACAGTCGGCGAGATGTGCGACGTGCTACGCGCAGTGTTTGGCGTGTACCAGGAGACCGTCGTGGTGTAGCTGCGCGGCTTGGCTGCGGCAGGGCCCGCGCCGTTTGGCGTTGGCCCTGCCGCGCGCTATGCAGTACAATGCGGCCTGCACGAATGCCGGTGGAGCGCGTGGTGCGCTTTGCCCTATGAATGTGAGCGACCTCGATGAAACCCCGCCATTTTCAGCGCCTGTACCCGCACGCTCAGCCGGCCGAAGGGCCAGCCCACTGGCTGCTGTTTCATGGAAACGACGTGCTGGCGCCCGAGGGCGCGCCGCCGGCGCTGCTGCCGGGCAGCGCGCAGGCCCCCGAGGCCGCAGCG
>CALLYN010000695.1 GCA_937858455.1 uncultured Kouleothrix sp. | reverse complement strand
CGGCTAGCCACCGCGATCGACGAGATCGCGCCGGCGAGCCGGAGCGTCGGCGACGCCACGCAGGCGCCGGCCGATAGCCTGCCCGCCTTCCCCGCGCCTGGCTTGCCCGCCTCGAAGCTCCCGCCGCTGCGCGTCGTTGGCCAGGTGAGCCAGACGTATATCGTCGCCGAGTCGCCCGACGGGATGTACCTGATCGATCAGCACGCCGCCCACGAGCGCGTGACCTACGAGCGCCTGATGGCCCAGCGCGGCGCCGGCGGCTTCGACCGCCAGAACCTGCTGATCCCGCAGACGCTCGAGCTGCCGCCTGCCGCCCAGGCGCTGCTGCTGAGCAACGCCGAGGCGCTGGAGGAGTGGGGCTTCGCGATCGAAGATTTCGGCATGCACCTGAAGATCCGCGCCGTGCCCGCCGGCCTGCGCGACAGCACGCTCGATGGCGCGCTGCTCGAGGTGGCCGACCACCTGCATGGCCGCGGCGGCAGCACGCCCAACGACTGGCGCGAGGCCATGCTTACCACGCTGGCGTGCCATAGCTCGATCCGCGCCGGCCAGACACTTTCGCCCGAAGAGATGCGCCAGCTGATCGTGCAGCTCGAACAATGCCAGGCGCCGCGCACCTGCCCGCACGGCCGCCCAACCATGATCTTGCTGACAACAAGCCAGCTCGAACGCCAGTTCGGGCGCATCAAGTAGTACGCCGCACATTCGAACCACCGCAGCGCCAACGCAACATCACAGCCGATCGACCGCAGATGATCGTATTCGTTATGCGGGGAAGGTGGTATGCGACGATCAAACTGGACAACACGCCGGATCATTCTTTTCGCGCTGCTGGTGCTGGTTTTCTACCTACTGCTGCGCTCGTACCAGGCGCCGCAGCCGTCGCCTCAGCCCGACATCCCGGTGCTGATCAGCACGGAAGCCGCGCCGGGCGGCCCGCTCCCGGCCGATACCGCCGCGCCCGGCCCGGCCGCGACGGGCTTTCAATCGACACGCTCTGGCGGCTGAACAGC
>CALLYN010000694.1 GCA_937858455.1 uncultured Kouleothrix sp. | reverse complement strand
GGCCAAAAGGAAGTTTTCGGGGGCGGCAAAGCCGCCCCCGAACCCCCACCGCGTAACTCGTGTATGTGAGAGCCGTTCCGCCTGCTTGTTGCCCCCATGATAGAACAGATGCGCCAGCACGTCTATGCGAATCTTGCGCTTTAAACTTTGTGGCCGGTGGCACGCCGTATGCACAGCGATCGTGGCAGTTCAAGCGAAAGGAGCGATCATGACCGAACGCAGCCGCAAGCCCGCGCGCCCCAGCAGCGACCCCTCGACCGACACGCCGCTGAACCCGCCGGCCCCGCCGATCGAGCAGCAGCTGCGCGCCATGGCCGGCTACCGCGCGCCCGAAGACCAGGGCACGATCTTTGATGCCGACGAAGTCGACAACCTTGGCGAGCTGACGCGCAAAGATATTGACGAGGGCGAGCTGATCGCCGGCAACGCCGACCGCCCCGAGGACGCCGAGACGCTTGAGATGCTGACCGAGCTAGAGCTGCGCGACGGCGAGACCGACGACGCAATGGAGGCGATTGAGGAGGGCCTGACCTATGTGCCGCCGGTCGACCCGCCGACGGTGCCGAGCGACAGCTTTGAGAATGCCGAAGTTGCCAGCGGGCTTGGCACATCCGCGCTCGACGAGCCGTATAATGCCAGCCACCACAGCGATTTTCTGCCCGGCGACGACGAGATGGCCGGGCGGGTGCGCGAGGCCATCCGCGCCGACAGCAGCACCACGCAGTATGTCACGCGGATCGCGATCGAAGCTCGCGGCGGCGTCGTGACGCTGCGCGGCCTCGTCGACGACCTGACCGACAGCGATAACCTGCTGGCGGTGGCCGAGTATGTTGAGGGCGTTGAAGAGGTGGTAGACGAGCTGCGCGTGCGCGGGCTCGACTAAACCCGACTACCCTTCATACCAAATTTGCTTGACTACTTACTCTTTGGTGGGGGTTTGGGGGCGGCAAAGCCGCCCCCGAATTTCTTATTGTGTTGCACTACATGGCGAAGCCACGTAGTGCAACACAATCGAGAAGTGATCAAGCGAA
This sequence comes from uncultured Kouleothrix sp., assembly GCA_937858455.1. Taxonomy (GTDB): domain Bacteria; phylum Chloroflexota; class Chloroflexia; order Chloroflexales; family Roseiflexaceae; genus Kouleothrix. The sequence goes on along the minus strand of CALLYN010000694.1, from coordinate 1,820 downwards.
CAGCGTATCAAACACGCCGACAAGGGGATGTTTGCCACAAAGAATCAAAGACTCGAAGGCAACAAGAAGCTACAAATTCTTCGCGCCTTCGAGTCTTTGTGGCTACTTGAACGAGCTTTAGGCCTCGTCGGGGTACAGCGCGGTGCTGAGGTAGCGCTCGCCGTTGCTCGGCACGATGAACACAATCAGCTTGCCGGCGTTTTCGGGCCGGCGCGCCACGCGCAGCGCGGCAGTAGCGGCGGCGCCCGAGCTGATGCCAACCATCAGGCCCTCCTCGCGGGCGAGGCGGCGGGCGGTATCAAAGGCGTCGTCGTTCGACACCTGCACGATCTCATCGATAATGCCGGTATTCAGCACGTCGGGCACGAAGCCCGCGCCGATGCCCTGGATCTTGTGCGGCCCGGCCTGCCCGCCCGACAGCACCGGCGAGCCCTCGGGCTCGATCGCGATCGCCTTGAAGCCGGGCTTGCGCTGCTTGATCACCTCGGCCACGCCGGTGATCGTGCCGCCAGTGCCCACGCCGGCCACCAGAATGTCGATCTTGCCGTCGGTGTCGTTCCACAGCTCTTCGGCGGTGGTGTTGCGGTGCACCTCGGGGTTGGCCGGGTTCTGGAACTGCTGCGGTATCCAGGCGTTGGGGATCTCGGCGGCAATAGCCTCGGCCTTGCGGATGGCGCCGGGCATGCGCTCGGCGGCCGGCGTCAGCACCAAGTCGGCGCCGAAGCCCTTCAGCAGCTTGCGCCGCTCGAGGCTCATGTTGTCGGGCATTGTCAGGATGATGCGGTAGCCCTTCGCCGCCGCGACAAACGCCAGGCCAATGCCCGTGTTGCCGCTGGTCGGCTCGACGATCACCGTCTTGCCAGGCTGGATCTTGCCCTCGCGCTCGGCCGCCTCGATCATAGCCAGGCCGATGCGATCCTTCACGCTGCTGGCCGGGTTGAAGAACTCCAGCTTCGCCAGGATCGTGGCCTGTGTGTCGTTAACGCGGTTCAGCCGCACGAGCGGCGTGTTGCCCACTAGCTCGGTGATATTGTTGTAGATCCGGCTCATACCGCCCCCTTTTGTTGTATTTGTCTATCAAGTTTTGTGCTATTGTACTCACCACGCCGCGATGCGTCAAATTCACTGCGTGGCCGCGCAAAGCGTGCTACAATACAAGCCGCAACAATCGTCTCCTACGCATCGTCCTAATGCTTGGATCGCCGATGATTACCGGGTGCGCAGAGGCGCAGCCGTGAGGCTATCAAGAGGAGCAAGACCATGAGCGAAAATACACCGAACACCAACCCCGGCTCGGGCCAGGACGCTTCGTCGGATCTGTTGAAGGAGCTGCGCGAGATGGGCCAGCAGCTCGAGGCGGCCTTCCGCGCCGCAATCGAGAGCGACCGCGCCAAGCAGCTGCAGAAGGATATTGTCGGCGGCGTGCGCGAGCTGTCGACGCAGGTGCAGTCGGCTGTGAAGTCGCTGCAGAACGATCCGCGCTTCCAGCAGGCCGAAGAGCGCGGCCGCAAGGCCGTCGAGCAGGCCCGCGAGAGCAAGGTGGTGCAGGATATTCAGGAGACGATCGTCAGCGGCCTGGCCCAGCTGAACACGCAGCTGCGCAAGGTCGTCGACCGGATCGATGCCGAGGCTGCCGGCCACACGGCCGCGCCGAGCCAGAGCACGCCGCCCGCCACCGGCGAGACCACGCGCCTCGACGAGTAGCGCTTCGGCGTAGGGCGAACAACCACTTGGTGGGGGTTTGGGGGCGGCTTTGCCGCCCCCAAAAACTTCCTTTTTGGCTGGTGGCGGCCACCGCCGTGGCCGCCACCAGCCAAAAA
>CALLYN010000693.1 GCA_937858455.1 uncultured Kouleothrix sp. | reverse complement strand
GCGCTGCTGCAGATCACCCTTGAGCACCTGAGCGAGACGCTGCCCGATGCCAGCGGCTATGTCTTGCTGCGCGACGGCGAGTCGCCGGGGATCGAGCAAGTGGCGACGCTGAATGCCAGCGGGCGCGCGCTTACCGACCTCGACGAGCTGCGCGACGACCCTGGCCTGGTGGGGCAGGTGCTGGCCGACGGCGTGCCGCGGCTGCGCCAAGCCACCGATCTGCGCGAGCTGGCGCTGTGGGAGCAGCGGCTGCTCGACGATCGCGAGCAGGTGCTGTGCTGCGTGGCGCTGAAAACCGATATCGCGGTATATGGCGCGATCGAGATCGTGAGCCGCCCGGTGGCGTTTGGCGAAGAAGAGCTGCAGTACCTGGTGGCGGCCGCCGCGCTGATCGCGCCGGCGATCGAGAAAGTGCAGCGCTACGCCACGGCGATCGAGTCGGCTGGGCGCTACGGCGCAATATTTCAGAACGCCCCCGACGCGCTGCTGCTGATCGATCTGGCGTCGGGCACGATCGTGGCGTCCAACCCGGCGGCCGAGCGCCTGAGCGGCTACAGCCAGGCCGAGCTGGCCGCGATCGCGCCGGCCCGGCTGATCGCGCCGAACCGTGCCGGCCGCGCTGGCGTGACGATTGCCGACGTGCTGGCCGGGCGCGTGGCCGACTACGAAGGCTACCTGCGCACACGCAGCGGCTACAATGTGCTGGTGTCGCTGGCCGCCGGCGTGCTCGGCTACGACAACACGCGCTACCTCATGCTGGCTATTCGCAACAGCGCCGAGCTGCAGCGCCAGGCCCAGCGCCAGGCCCAGCAAGAGAAGCTTGACGGAATGACGCGCCTGACCGCCTCGATCGCGCACGAGATCAATAACCCGCTGCAGGCGCTGCACAACACGCTGCACCTGCTCGTGAGCCGCCAGTTTGCCGACGACAAGCGCGAGCGGCTGCTGAGCATGGCCCAGATGGAAGTCGACCGGCTCACCGCGATTGTGCGGCGCATGCTCGACTTGCACCGCCCGGCCGTCGACGACATGCGGCCCAGCTCGGTGCACAGCTTGCTCGACGGCGCGCTGGCCGGCCTGGCGCCGCAGCTGCAGCAGCACCACGTGCTGCTCGAGCGCGACTGGCACGATCGGCTACCGCGCGTGATGGCGATCGGCGGGCACTTGAAGCAGGTGTTCCACGACCTGATTATCAACGCGGTAGAGGCAATGCCCAGCGGCGGCCGGCTGACGATCCGGACGCGCTCTGAAGAGAACGGCGACAGCGCGGCGCGCGTGCTGATCGACTTCATCGACAATGGGCCGGGGATCACCGAGAACGAGGCCAAGCTGATCTTCGAGCCGTTTTACACCACGAAGCGCACCAATGTTGGCCTGGGGCTGGCCGTAAGCTATAGCATCGTCGAGCGGCACGGCGGC
>CALLYN010000692.1 GCA_937858455.1 uncultured Kouleothrix sp. | reverse complement strand
GGCAAAGCCGGGCGCCGCACAAGAAAACACAAGTAATCAAACGGAGTTGGTATCAATCAGCCCGCCTGCGGGTGCTAAAGGAGTGAAGCAATGCATCAGTCAGCCTTGCCTGTGGCGGTGGTCGGCGCTGGCCCGGTCGGCCTGGCCGCCGCCGCACATCTCGTCGAGCGCGGTGAGACGCCACTCGTGCTAGAAGCCGGCGCAGTTGTCGGCGCATCGATGCTCGCCTGGGGGCATGTGCAGCTATTTTCGCCGTGGCGCTACGTGGTCGATGCGGCCGCCGAGCGCCTACTGAAGGACTCTGGCTGGCAAGCGCCCACTCCCGATACGTATCCAACGGGTCGCGAGGTAGTCGAGCAGTATCTGGCGCCGCTGGCGGCGCTCCCGGCAATTGCACCGCACCTGCGCCTCGGGCAGCGCGTCCGGGCGGTTGCCCGGTACGGCTTCGACAAAATGAAAACGCCTGGCCGTGAGCAGGCGCCGTTTGTTCTCGAGGTCGAGACAGCCGACGGCCGCACGGAACATCTGCTGGCCAAAGCGGTGATCGATGCGTCCGGCAGCTATACGCAGCCGAACCCGCTCGGCGCAAATGGGCGCCCAGCCATTGGCGAGCTGGCGCTTGCCGATCGTATCTTTTACGGTATTCCTGATGTGCTGGGGCCAGAGCGCGCGCGCTACGCCGGCAAGCGAGTGCTTGTGGCCGGCAGCGGTCATTCAGCCTTCAACGTACTGCTCGATCTGGGGGTGCTGGCTGAGCAGGAGAGCGATACCGCGATTACCTGGATACTGCGGCGCACCGATACATTCCAGCTCTACGGCGGCGGTACCGACGACCAGCTTGCAGAGCGCGGGCGGCTGGGCCAGCGCATGCGCGAGCTGGTCGAGACCGGGCGGGTGCAGATGGTCACCGGATTCAAGATTACTCGCCTCACGGCTACCGCCGACGGTATCGTGGTGAGCGATGGCACAGGGTCGCTCGCGCCTGTAGATGAGATTATCGCCACCACTGGGTTCCGGCCCGACCTTGCAATGCTGCACGAGCTACGCCTGGGGCTTGACGCGGCCGTCGAGGCGCCAAGCGCGCTGGCGCCGCTGATCGACCCGAATATCCATAGTTGCGGCTCGGTACCGCCGCACGGCGTCGACGAGCTGAGCCACCCGGAGCCGGGCTTCTACATCGTCGGCATGAAGAGCTACGGCCGCGCGCCAACCTTCCTGCTGCTAACTGGCTACGAGCAGGTACGCTCGGTGGTTGCGGCGCTGGCGGGCGACTGGGAGAGCGCCCGCGATGTCCAGCTCGTGCTGCCCGAGACCGGCGTCTGCTCAGTCGACCGTGGCGCCGATGGAGGCGGCTGTTGCGCTCCGCTGCAGACGGTGCCTGCCGGTGGCGTAAGTCTGATCAATCTCGCGCCGGTGAGTGCGCGTGCCGCAGCGAAAAACCTTCAGCTTGTGCTCACCGCAAGTGGCGCGAGCGAGGGGTGTTGCGGTGGCCCGGCACCAGCAGATGCGGATGCCTGCTGCGTCAAGGATGCGGAGGCCAAGGCCGCTGGCCAGGGGGGCTGCGGCTGCGGCGCGTAATAGCGATCGCGGTGCTGAACGGCGTGGTTGCGGCCACGCCGTTTTTGTCTAGAACTTACGCAGTTGGCGCGCTCAGCCTGCGGCAGAGCGGTACTATGCTCCGTATCGTGTGCGGTTGTTCCGCGCTCCGCGCGGAACAACCGCACACAGAAGCTGTCGCGCGACCCGCTGCTGCTCGGGAGGCGCAGCGAAGAGATTGGGAGATACGATGCTCGCACGCTTCGCGCACGGACGGCTCTATTACGGCTGGGTGATTGTCGCCACCCTGGCCATCACCGAGACTATTTCGTGGGGCATCCTGTACTACACCTTTGCAGTGGTACTGCCCGCGATGGAGCACGAGCTGCACTGGTCGCGCGTCGCCATGACCGGGGCGTTTTCGGCGGCGCTGCTGGCCTCGGGCATCGCCGCGCCGCTGGTCGGGCGCTGGCTGGATCGCCGTGGGCCGCGCCTGCTGATGACAGTAGGCGCGTGTGTCGCCACAGGGCTGGTGCTCGCCTGGTCGCAAACCAGCCAGCTCCCCGCGTTCTATCTGATCTGGATCGGCATTGGCATCACGATGGCGATGCTGCTGTACGAGCCCGCGTTTGTGGTGGTGAACACCTGGTTTGTCCGTCAGCGCAGCCGCGCGCTGTCGATTGTCACATTCGTGGCCGCGTTCGCCAGCACAATCTTTATTCCTCTGGCAACCGAGCTGAGTGAGCGGTTCGGTTGGCGGGCAGCGATTTTGGTACTCGCAATCATTCTTGGCGTGGGAACCATCCCGCTGCACCTGCTTGTTCTACGGCGGCGGCCAGCCGACCTAGGCCTCTCGGTTGACGGCGAACCCTACCTGGCTGACGTCGAGCTGCAGCCACGGCGTCGGCGTGATGTCTCTGTACGCGCCGCCCTTCGTGACCGCACCTTCTGGTGGCTGACGACGGGGTTCACGCTGACGACACTGGCAGCGATCGCGATCACCATCCATCTTATTCCCTATCTCCTCGACCACGGCTATGATGCACGCTTTGCGGCCCTGGCAGCAAGTATCATCGGGGCAATGAAGTTTCCAGGGCGGCTGGCGTTTGCGCCTTTAGAGCGGCGCATCCCGCACCCGTATCTAGCGGCAGTGCTGGTGCTGCTCCAGGGAGTTGCAGTGCTGATTTTGATGATGGTGCCGGGAACGAGCGGGGTGCTCTGCGGCGTAGCGCTCTTTGGGGCGGCGAGTGGAGCCGGGACGCTCGCGCGGCCGGCGCTTCTGGCCGAACATTATGGGCAGACGCATTATGGGCGCATCAACGGCGTGATCGCATTTTTCCTGGCGGGGGCACAGGCGCTAGCACCCGTCGGATCTGGCGCACTCTATATGGTGTTTGGCCGTTACGAGCCAGTGCTATGGATCGTCATCCTCATTTTTGCCCTGGCGTTCGGCGCAGTGCTGCGCACTGAGCAGCCGCGCCTTACCGTACTAGCGGCATCCTAGCCAATTTGTGTTGCACTCCGTGGCGAAGCCACGGAGTGCAACACAAACTATACGTGTAGGACTTACGCAGTTGCGCCGTTCGGCTTCCCGAAGCCGCGCATAGTGCCTGCGGCAGCAAGGTACTTTTTGATCATCGTGTGCGTTTTTCCGCGCTCTGCGCGGAAAAACGCACACCTCTACGGAATGAGGTACCGCTCTGCCGAAGGCTGAGCTCGCCAACTGCGTAAGTCATAACGTGATCAAGCGAACAGCGTATTATTAATCCATCTCGACTACTGGCAGGCCGTGGACGCCGAGCGTCGTGGAGATTTCGCTGCCGTGAAAGATGTCGTGTTCGAGTACACCCCAGATGATCTGCTGGCACGAAACTGCAGGCCGCACTTCCCCGGAGCGAGCCGACGCATCCAGCCACATCTGGGCGTATGGCTGAAGCGCAGGCTCGACCAGCTTGGCGTGGCGCACGCGCTCCGCCTGATCCAGCGGCGGGAAAACCTGCTCAAGGTCAGCGGGAGTCCGGCGGGCAAGCACATCCTCGATCATCTGCCAGGTCTTCTCAAGCCCGGCAACCAGCTCTGCCGCCGTGTGGCCCGGATCCACATCCGCCTCGCAGACCCCCAAAGCCCACAGCTCGAGCGGCGTCAGATCGTCGCCCCCCTCGCCCATCCGCGCGTGAAACCACCAGGCGCGATTTGCGACAATATGCGTCACGTACATGCCAATCGACCAGTGTTGCGGCGTGGTGCGCAAGGCCAGCTGCGCTTGTGTAAGCGGCGCAATTGCCGCGACAAGGCGCTGATTATAGGCACCCCAACCCGCATAGAACGGGAGAAGTGAAAGCTGTTCGTTTGCCATGATAGCGCCTCCTTGTTCTTTCGAAGTTGGCATGCTCAGCCTTCGGCAGAGCAGAGCGGTACTTTACGTCTTGAAGTGTACGATTTTGCCACGCGGAAAAACCGCACACAAAATGATCACGCTGTCGCAGGCACTATGCACGGCTTCCGGAAGCCGAACAGCGCAACTGCGTAAGCTCTATCTCTATGAGCCAAGCATGCAAGCAAGAATGATACCTGCCTGTTTGGCCGCTAGAGCAGCAAACAGCAAGGTGCACAGATCCGCGATTAGCGGTATACTCTGGCGGTACGCATCGGACAGACAGCCGGGGGCCGCATGTCACACCAACCCTTTATCCTGGGCGTCAACTACTGGCCGCGCCGCAAGGCCATGTACTGGTGGCGCAGCTTCGACGCCGCCGAGGTGCGCGAGGAGTTCACGGTGATCAAGAGCATCGGCATGTCGCTGGTGCGCATCTTTCTGCTCTGGGAAGATTGGCAGCCCACCCCCGATTCCGTCGACCCCGACGCGCTCGGCAACCTCGGCACGGTGTGCGATATCGCCGCCGGGCTGGGCCTAAAGCTCGACATCACATTCTTCACCGGGCATATGAGCGGGCCGTCGTGGGCGCCGGGCTGGATGCTGCTGCCCGGCGAGCCGATGCTCCCCGGCGTGCGCCAGGTGGTCAGCGGCGGCAAGGTGGTGAACTGCGGCCACCTCAACCCCTACACCGACGCCGTGGCGCTCGCGGCCGAGGAGCTGCTGCTGCGCACGGTGGTGGCGCGCTACCACGGCCACCCGGCCGTGGGCATGTGGAACCTCGGCAACGAGCCCGACCTGTTCGCCCGGCCGCCTAGCCCCGCCGCCGGCCGCGCCTGGGCGCGCCGAATGGTCGCGGCGATCCGCGCGATCGACCAGGCCACGCCGATCACCTGCGGGCTGCACGTGCCCGACTTGACCGAAGACCTCGGGCTGCGCGCCAACGACATCTTCGCCGAGGTCGACGTCCCGGCCATCCACGGCTACCCGATGTACGCCGATTGGTCGGCGGGGCCGCTCGACCCACAGTTTGTGCCGTTTCTGTGCGCGCTCACCAGCGCGCTGTGCGGCAAGCCGACGCTGATGGAGGAGTTTGGCGGCTGCACCGAGGCGCCGGGCCGGCCGTCGTCGGTGTGGAAGTGGGCGGCCTACGGCAAGCCGCGCCAGCAGTTTATGGCCGCCGAGGAGGCACTGGCCGAGTACCTGGCCCAGGTGCTGCCCAACCTCGTGGAAGTGGGCGCCACCGGCGCGATGCTGTGGTGCTACGCCGACTACGCGCCCGAGCTGTGGGATCGGCCACCGTGCGACGAGGCCCAGCACGAACGCTTTTTCGGCCTGGTGCGGCCCGACGGCACGCTCAAGCCGCACGCCGATGTGATCCGCCAGTTCGCCGCGACGGGGCCGAGCATCCAGCCGGCGCGCCGCTCGGTCGCCCTCGGCATGACGCCCGAGCAGTTCTACGAGCGGCCCTACGAGCACACCACCCGGCTGTACCAGGCGTTTCTCGCCGGCGGCGCCTAGCGCCACGCGGCCCGGCAGGCGCGCCGCGACAATGCCGGCAATCCGGTGGCGCGCACGCCGCGTAGTATAAATATGCCCCGCCGGCTCCGCTGCCGTTTCGCAGCCGGCACGTTTGTTGCCCGTGCGGCCGCTCGCTCTGGCGGCCTGGTTCGCAGTTTTGTTAGGCAAGCTATGGCAGCACTCAGCCCCACATCCGCCCGCCGCTCGCCGCTGATACGCGGGCTCGGCGCCGTGCGCAACGCCCTGCTGGCGCCAGCCTGGGCCTATAGCGGCGCTCGCGTCACACACTACTACAACCAGCTGCTCGCGACCCACGGCCTCGCGCCGCAGGCGCTGGCCGAGCGCGCCGAAGACAAAGACCGTGCCTTCTACCACCAGCTGCTCGACGGCCTCGCGCTCGAGCCGGGCCTGTCGGTGCTCGACATCGGCTGCGGCATGGGCGACCTGCTGGCCTTCCTGGAGGCGCGCCAGATCACGCCCGGCAGCTACCTTGGAGTCGACTTGGTGCAGGGCTTTCTCGACCATTGCCAGGCGACGCACCCAGCGCCCTACCGCTTCGAGCGCGCCAATTTCGTCACCCAGCGGTTCGCGCCGGGCGAGCGCTACGACCTGGTGGTGAGCATGGGCGTGATGGTGTCGCGGGTGATCGCCTACCCGGCCTACGTGGCGGCATGTGTCGAGAAGATGCTGGGCCTGGCCAACCGCTACGTGGTGTTCAACATGATTACCGAGGTCGATCGCTCGCAGGGTAACTACCAGCAGGCCCACAAGATCGGCGCGATCACCTTTCTGCCCCGGCCGCAGCTCGAGCGGATCGTCGCCGGCGCGGCGCGGGCCTACGGCGCCGATTTCACCATCACCGAGCGCCGGATCTACAGCGACGCCACCGACGCATTTGTGCGCATCGCCAAGCCGCCGGCCCGCTGATCCGCACCGCCATGCAGATCTTCTACTCCGACACCTTTGTGCTGCCGCTGCCCGAGGGGCATCGCTTCCCAATGCAGAAGTATGCGCTGCTGCGCCAGCGCGTGGCCGCGGCCGGCATTGTGGCACCGAGCGATCTGCGCCTGCCCGAGCCGGCCAGCGACGAGCAGCTGGGCCGAGCGCACGACGGTGCGTATATTCGCCGGGTGCAGCGCGGCGAGCTGACGCCGCAGGAGGTGCGGCGGATCGGCTTCCCCTGGTCGCCTGGAATGGTCGAGCGCTCGCGCCGATCGTCGGGGGCGACGATCGGCGCCTGCCGGGCGGCGCTGCGCGACGGCTTCGCGGCCAACCT
>CALLYN010000691.1 GCA_937858455.1 uncultured Kouleothrix sp. | reverse complement strand
TGCTGCTGCTGCCGCGCCTCACGCCGGCTGCAGCGCAGAGCCGGCCAGCCCAGGCGGCGCGCGCGGCAGCAGTCTATCGCTCGCCGCTGCTCTGGGCGCTTGGCGCCCTGCTGCTGCTGTACGTCGGCACCGAGATCAGCCTTTCGGGCTGGACCGCCACCTACATTCAGCGCACGACCTCGCTCGGCGCGAGCGCCGGGGCGCTGATCACCGCCGGCTTCTGGATGGCGATCACCGTCGGGCGGGTGCTTGGCGCGCTGCTGAGCGCCCGGCTCGCGCCAAACCGGCTGCTGCAGCTGTGCCTGAGCGGGGCGCTGGCCGGCGGCCTGCTGCTGGCGCTGAGCATTGGCTACCCCTCGGCGACGATCGCGGCAGTGCTGCTGCTGGGGCTGTGCTTTGGGCCAGTGTTCCCCACCGTCATCGCGATCGTCGCCGACAGCTTTGGCGAGGCGCAGGGCAGCGCCGTGAGCGTTGCGGCGTCGATGGGCAGCCTCGGCGGAATATTGCTGCCCTGGCTGCAGGGCATACTCCTGGCGCGCTCGGGGCCAGCCGCCAGCGCCCTGCTGGTGGTTGCCGGTACGCTAGCCATGCTGGCGCTGCACGTCGGGCGCGGCCTGCGCGCTAGGGCCGCGCGCAACGCCGCATAAGCTCACGCCGGGCGCGCCCGCTGGTGTGAAGATTTCGAACAAAACAACCGGAGGTTCGCTATGATCAAACACTTTCTTTCCGCCGCCGACCTGACGCGCGAACAGGCCGAGGCGCTGCTCGCGCGCGCGCAGGCCCTGAAGACCGAGTGGCACGCCGGCGGCCACGCCGATATGCCGCTGCGCGGCAAGACGCTCGCGCTGGTGTTCGAGAAGCCTTCGCTGCGCACGCGCGTAGCCTTCGAGGCCGGCATGACCCAGCTTGGCGGGCACGGCAGCTACCTCTCGGCCAACGACATCGACATGGGCGGCCGCGAGAGCGTGCCCGACGTGGCGCACAACCTGAGCCGCTGGGTGCAGGTGATCGCCGCGCGCGTGTTCCGCCACACCACCGTGGCTGAGCTGGCGCGCCACGCCAGCGTGCCGGTGATCAACGCGCTGTGCGACCGCGAGCACCCCTGCCAGGCGCTCGCCGATATGCTCACGCTGCGCGAGCGCTTTGGGCGCCTGCAGGGGCTGCGGCTGGCCTACCTCGGCGATGGCAACAACGTCTGCCACTCGCTGCTGCTGCTGGGCGCGACGCTCGGCGTGAATGTGAGCGTGGCCTGCCCGCCCGACTACCGGCCCGACGCAGAGATCGTGGCCCAGGCCGAGCGGCTCGCCGCCGAAAGCGACGCGACGATCGCGATCAGCTCGGCGCCGGCCGAGGCGGTTGGCGGCGCCGACGCGGTGTACACCGACGTGTGGGCTTCCATGGGCCAGGAGCACGAGGCAGCGCGCCGCCGGCCGGTGTTTCAGCCCTACCAGATGAACGCCGCGCTTATGGCCGAGGCCCGCGCAGGCGCGCTGGCTATGCACTGCCTGCCGGCCCACCGCGGCGAGGAGATCACCGCCGAGGTGATCGATGGCCCAAGCTCGGTGGTGTTCGACCAGGCCGAGAATCGCCTGCACGTGCAGAAGGCGCTGATCCTGACGCTGCTGGGCCTATAGCGGCGGCGCGAGCGCCCTTATCCGGATGATCACTTGCCGTATGCTGCTTGTTCATCTTCTGTGTGCGGTTGTTCCGCGCTCCGCGCGGAACAACCGCACTGCCGAAGGCTGTGAACGCCAACTGCGTACTATGCTGCTCGCTTGATCACGTATAGATTATGTTGCACGACGTGGCTTCGCCACGTCGTGCAACATAATAAGAAATTTGGGGGCGGCTTCGCCGCCCCCAACCCCCATCAAAGTGTCAGTAATCAAACGGAGTGGGTATGAGGCAGCGAGCGCGCGCCGACCTTCCGCCGATTCCCGCCCGCCACCACAGCCTGGGCGACGCGCTGGTGTACTGGGGGCTGGTGCGCTCGGCGCTCTGGTCGCACTTCGACCGGGTGTGGCTCAAGGTTGAGGGGCCAATACCGCAGCCGGCCGACGGCCCGCTGATCGTGTATATGAACCATACCTCGTGGTGGGATGGCTACATGGCGTTTGTGCTCAACCGGGTGCTGCTGCGCTCGCGCTTCGAGGGCTACGCGATGATGGAAGAGGCCCAGCTGCGGCGCTACCGCTTTTTCAGCTGGAGCGGCGCGTTCTCGGTGCACCGCCAGGACGCGCGCTCGGCCATGCGCTCGGTGGCTTATATCGGCCGGCTGCTGGCCGAGCGCCGCGATCGCTGCCTGTATATTTTCCCACAGGGCGAGATCGCGCCCAACGACCGCCGCCCGCTCGAGATCTTCGGTGGCGTGGCGCATATTGCGCGGCGCGCCGGCGGCGCTACGCTCTGGCCGGTGGCGCTGCGCTACGAGTTTCGCGGCGAGCAGCGCCCCGAGGCATTTCTGCGCATTGGGCCGGCGCACCACGCCGCGCCCGCCGACGGCGCCCACGCGATTAGTGCGTCTATCGGCCAGCGGCTCACCGCCGCCTGCGACGCGCTGCGCGACGAGTATGCCGCCGGCGATCTGCTGGGCTACACCACGCTGCTGCGCGGCCGCTCGGGCGTCAACCGCCTGTTCGACGCGCTGCGCGGCATGGATACCGCCTAGCGCGCGCTGCCGCCGATGCTGCCGGCTCATACCAGCTCCGTTTGATTACTTGTGTTTTCTTGTGCGGCGCCCGGCTTTGCCGGGCGCCGCACAAGAAAACGAAATTTGGGGGCGGCTTCGCCGCCCCCAAACCCCCACCAAAGTGTCAGTAATGGAGCGAATTTGGTATCACTCGGCCTCGGATGCGTCGGGGTGCACCACCAGCGGCGGCAGGTACAGCCGCAGCTGGGCGCGCCACAGCGCCAGCACCAGCAGCGTCACCACTCCGAGCATGCCAGCCAGCGGGTAGCCGCGCGCCAGGTTCACCACCGCGAACATCAGCGTGTTCAGCAGGTATAGCGCGGCCGGAATGATCCGCGTCAGCTCGCCGGCCCAGCCGCGCCGGGCCAGCGCCGGCACCTGCCGCCCCGGCAGCGACCGCTGGATCGCCAGCGCTATCGCCAGGCCCACCAGCCACCACGCAATGAAATTGGCCGTCGGCACGCCATAGTACGGCCCGCTGTCGAACCACACCCAGTACGAGTTCACGCGGGTGGCCACCGTCTCGATCTGCAGATCGAGCGCCAGCACCAGCGTGGCCGCCACCAGCGCGGTGCGGCCGGGCGCGCGCGCACCCCGCTCGCCGCCGGCCAGCTGCCAGGCGCCAAAGCCGACCATCAGCCACGCGCAGGCGATCGGCAGCGGCACAACGCCAAAGAACTGCGGCTGCAGCGTGGCGGTGTACTCGTAGCGGCCAAACGGGAAGCCGGTTGTGACGCCCAAGTGCTCGACGCCCCAGGCAACCAGGAATACCGGCACGGCCGCCAGAGCGCCGCGCCGCCCATAGCGGCCGATCAGCCAGCTCAGCACGGCCGCGCCCTGCAGCAGCAGCAGCAGGCCGCCCATCCAGTCGCCCCAGGCGGGCACGCGGTCGAGCGCGACCACCAGCATCGAGCCGGGCAGCAGCGCTAGGTACAGCAGAAATATACCGAGCGCGAGAGAGCGAAACAGGCGCATGCGTTACCTTCGTGTTCAAGCCCTTGTGCCAGCGACAGGTCGATCATACGCGGCCAGAGCAGCAACGTTCATACCAAAAACCCCTGCCCCAGCGGATCGCTTGGGCTGATCACAAACTCGTGCCGGCCAGTGATCGCGCCGCGCCCGCCGATCTCGGGCACCACCGCGGGGTATTCGCCTACCCGAGCCACGCCGGCGACCCGGCCGCTGAAGACGCTGCGCCGGCCCAGGATACTTTCCACTACGATCAGCTGGCCAGTTTCGATCTCGCCGCGCGCGTGGTGCAGCGCCAGCCGCGCCGACACGCCGGTGCCGGTGGGCGATCGATCGACCTCGGCGTTGGCGAACACGCAAATATTGCGGCTGTGGTGCGCCGGGTCTTCGGGCGCGTCGGTGAAGATCGTGCCGTACAGAAAGCCCAGGTCGGGCTCGTGCGGGTGGCGGATGGCCAGCGCCGCGTTGACCGCGCGCTTCACCGCTTCGCCGGCCGCCACGAGCGCGCGCGTGTGCTCGGGCGCCACGCGCAGGCCCACCCGCTCGGCCGGCAGCACCGCGTAGAACGCTCCGCCAAACACCACGTCGGCTGTCACCGCGCCATAGCCCGGCACATCGAGCGCGAGGTCGCGGGCGTATACAAACGACGGCACGTTCAGAAACGTCACCTGCTCGACATGCCCGCGCTCGTCGAGGTGCGCGGCGGCGCGCACCAGGCCGGCCGGCGTGTCGAGGTTGATCGGCGTGCGCGCGCCGCTGGCCGGCCAGGCGCCGCTCTCGATCAGCGCGGTGACGAGCGCGATCACGCCGTGGCCGCACATCGTGCTGTAGCCTTCGTTGTGCAAAAACAGCACGCCCAGCTGCGCCTCGGGCGTCACCGGCGGCGTCAGCACGGCGCCGTACATGTCGTAGTGGCCGCGCGGCTCCCACATCAGCGCGCGCCGCACGTGGTCGAGCTGCTCGCGCATGTAGCGCCGCCGCTCGAGGATGCTGGCGCCGGGCAGCTCGGGCAGCCCGCCGGTGATGATCCGCAGCGGCTCGCCGGCCGCGTGCGCGTCGAGCGTGGTGATCGCCAGCGCGCCATTGGCCCAGTCGCGCGCCTGCCAGTCGAGCTGCATGCCCGGTTCCTCCTTCGCTGTTGCGTGCGGCGGAAAGAAACTAGCGCCGTGCGCTTGATTTTCGCCTGGCCCATGGTACCATGTTCATCCAATCACACAAACACGCCCACTGCGGCGCAAGGCCCGAGCGATATGGCGAACTCACCGCTGCGCATCCTGCTGGTCGAGGACGATGGAAGCATCGCCCGCGTGATCGCGATCGCCATGCAGCAGCTTGGCGTGCCGCACGTGCTCGACCAGGCGTACTCGGCCGAAGAGGGCGTCGAGCTGTGGGATCGCCAGCGCTACGACATGGTGCTGAGCGACTACAATTTGCGCGGCATGAATGGCATTGCCATGATCGCCCTGCTGAAAAGCCAGGTCGCCGACCTGCCCACCATCCTGTTCACCGCCTACGACGACGCGCCGGTGCGCCGCGCCGCGCGCCAGGTCGGCGTCTCGCACTTCCTCGCCAAGCCGTTCATGATCGACGAGATCATCCAGATCACCCGCGACCTGCTGCCGGCGCGCTTCAGCGAGCTTGGCGGCCAGAGCGGCTAGCCCCCGCTTGCCACGCGCTCATCCGCAATGCTATAATGCCGAGCCTGAACCATCCGACCAGGAGGAATCCGCGATGCAGCGCGTGATATACCTGCGCCGCCCGCTGAGCCGGCGCGATCAGCGCGGGCTTCAGCAGCAGCTCGAGCGCGCGTTTCAACGCCAGTGGGCCCAGCCGGGCGCGCTGCTGGCGGTGGCGCGCCACAAGGAGATCTGGCAGCCGCCCGCCGATGTCTACGAGACGGCCCACGCCTTTGTGGTGCGCATCGAGCTGGCGGGCATGCGCGAGGCCGAGATCGCGATCACGCTCGACGTCGGCGGCGTGCGAATCGAGGGCCGCCGCCCCGAGCACCACGACGAGCGCCCGCTGAGCTACCACCAGGTCGGCATCAACTACGGCGCCTTCGCCGTCGAGGTGTTTCTCGGCCGCCCGTTCGACCACGAGCGCGTGTCGGCGCGCTACGACGACGGCTTTCTGTTCGTCGAGCTGCCAAAGCCTGCTCCTGATAGAAGGAGCACGCTATGAGCGAGGCCGATCATTCAGGCGCGCCCGAGCCGCAGCCCGACGAGGCGCACGCGCCCGCGATCCCCGACGAGCTGGCGATCCTGCCGCTGTTCAACATGGTGATCTACCCCATGACCGTCATTCCACTGGCGGTGGGGCAGGCGCAGTCGATCCGGCTGATCGACGACGCGGTGCTGGGCGAGCGCATGATCGGCCTGGTGGCGCTGCGCAGCGAGCAAGAGCGCCCCGAAGCCATCGGCGCCGACGATTTCTTCCCGGTCGGCACGGCGGCCATGGTGCACCGCCTGCTGCGCCTGCCCGACGACACCCTGCGCGTGGCGGTGCAGGGCCTCGAGCGGATCGAGATCGTCGAGATCCTCCAGACCGAGCCGTACATCCGCGCGCGCGTGCGCGTGCTGGCCGACGAAACCAGCGACGATATCGAGACACAGGCGCTCATGCGCAACCTGGTGGGCCTGGCCCAGCAGATCCTCCAGCTTCTGCCTAACACCAGCGAAGAGCTGCAGACGCAGATCTTCAACGAAGACGACCCGCGCCGGCTGGCATACCTGCTGGCAGTGTCGCTGCTGTTCCGCAGCAGCGTGGCCGAGCGCCAGGAGGTGCTGGCGCTGCCCAGTGTGCGCGCCAAGCTCGCGCGCCTGCAAGAGATCCTCACCCGCGAGCTGTCGGTGCTGCAGCTCGGCCAGCGCCTGCAGTCGCAGGTGCAGAGCGGCATCGATAAGTCGCAGCGCGAGTACCTGCTGCGCGAGCAGCTGCGCGCCATTCGCGAAGAGCTTGGCGAGGGCGACGAGAATGCGGCCGAGGTGGCGCGCCTGCGCGACGCGATCGCCGCCGCCGGCATGAGCGCCGAGGCCCAGGCCCAGGCCGAGCGCGAGGTGGCGCGCCTGGCCCTGATGCCGCCCGCCGCCGCCGAGTATGGCGTCATCCGCACCTACCTCGAAACCCTGCTGGCCCTGCCGTGGCAAGCGCGCAGCGCCGACCAGCTCGACATCGCGCACGCGCAGCAGGTGCTCGACGAGGACCACTACGACCTGGAGGAGATCAAGCGGCGCATTCTCGAGTACCTGGCCGTGCGCGCGCTGCGCCGCGAGCGCCTGGGCGAAGACGCGATCAACCCCAAAGGCGCGATCCTGTGCTTCGTTGGGCCGCCCGGCGTGGGCAAGACCAGCCTCGGCCGCTCGATTGCGCGCGCCATGGGCCGCCAGTTCATCCGCCTGTCGCTCGGCGGCGTGCGCGACGAGGCCGAGGTGCGCGGCCACCGCCGCACCTACATCGGCGCAATGCCCGGCTCGATCATCCAGACGATCCGCCGCGCCGCCGTCAATAACCCGGTGTTCATGCTCGACGAGATCGACAAGCTCGGGGCCGATTTTCGCGGCGACCCGTCGTCGGCGCTGCTCGAGGTGCTCGACCCCGAGCAGAACACCAGCTTCCGCGACCACTACCTCGACGTGGCCTGGGATCTCTCGCCGGTGCTGTTCATCGCCACCGCCAACACACTGCAGACGATCCCGCCGCCGCTGCTCGACCGCATGGAGGTGATCCAGCTTTCGGGCTACACCGCGCGCCAGAAGCTCGAGATCGCCCGGCGCTACCTCGTGCCCGAGCAGCTCGCCGAGCACGCGCTCGGCGACGCCGACGCCGAGGTGACCGACGCGGCCCTGACGGTGGCGATCGAGGAGTATACCCGCGAGGCCGGCGTGCGCAACCTCGAGCGCGAGATCGCCAATATCTGCCGCAAGGTCGCCGTGCAGATCGCCAAGAAAAACGAAAGACCGCCGACGAACGACGAAAGGAGCTCGGATCTACTGGTTCATGCTCCATCTGCCGACCAGTCGCCCTCGTCCTTTGTCCCGCGCCCTTTGTTTCCCGTCGTCGTCGACGCCGACAAGGCGCGCGAGTACCTTGGCCGCCGCCGCTTCTTCGCCGAGGTGCCCGAGCGCATCGACCGCCCCGGCATTGTGACTGGCCTGGTGTGGACGCCGGTGGGCGGCGATATTATCTTCATCGAAGCCACGCGCATGCCCGGCGGGAAAGGCTTTACACTCACCGGCCAGCTCGGCGACGTCATGCGCGAATCGGCGCGCGCCGCGCTCTCGTATGTGCGCGCCGAAGCCGCGCGCCTGGGCGTCGACCCGCAGTTCTTCGAGCGCAGCGACCTGCACGTGCACGTGCCGGCCGGCGCTATCCCCAAAGACGGGCCTTCGGCCGGGGTCGCCATGGCCACCGCGCTGGTGTCGCTGCTCAGCGGCCGGCCGGTGCGCGACAGCGTGGCCATGACCGGCGAGATCACCCTGCGCGGCAAGGTGCTGCCAATCGGCGGCGTCAAGGAAAAAGTGCTTGCCGGCCACCGCGCCGGCCTGCGCACGATCATTCTGCCCAAGCGCAACGAGACCGACCTCGACGAGATCCCCGGCGAGGTGCGCCGCGAGCTGACGTTTGTGCTCGCCGACCGGGTAGAAGAAGTGCTGGCCGCCGCGCTTTCGGCCCAGACCACCGAGCCGCCTGAGGCCGACTCCCTCGCCACTGACACGACCGCGCTGGCCGATAGCGCACATATGGCCGAGCACTGATCCTGTTCAAAATCCGTGCAAATGCTTGGCATAGCGCTTGCTATGTTTCTTGGCGTAACCGCAAAGCTGCGGCACAGCCGCGAGAAGAAAGGGAGCCAAGCAATGCGCGATAACAAGGACATTCTCCAGCAATATGTGAGCGACATGATCGCGCTCGACAAGCATATTGTCGAGGCGGTCGAGCGCCAGCTGAACGACGAGCGACTCGACACCTACCCCGGCGCGCGCCAGCTGGTCGGCACGATCAAGCGCACGCTGACGGCGCAAGTCGATGGCCTGCAGCAGCAGCTTGCCAGCGTCGGCGGCGAGGCCAGCGGCCCGGTGAAAGAGACGCTAAGCGCTGTCGCCGGCGTGGCGGCCGGGCTGTACGACAAAGTGCGGCACGACCCGGTATCGAAGATGCTGCGCGACGACTACACCGCGCTGAGCCTGGCCTCGGTCGGCTACACCATGCTGCACACCACCGGCCTGGCGCTGAAGCACACCGGCATCGCGAACATGGCGGTGGCAAGCCTGAAAGAGCTCACGCCGCTTGTCGTCGACATCAGCAAGCTGCTGCCGATGCTGGTGGTGAAGGACCTGGCTGGCGAAGAGGTGTCGCTCGACGAGAGCGCCGGCCCGGCGGCGGTGCGCAACACGCAAGCAGCGTGGGGCCGCGAAAACACCGGGAAGTAGCCCCAGGCATCGCACCAACCACACGCGCCGCTGTACCGAGTGTACAGCGGCGCGTGCGTGCTTCCGGCCGGCTTAGCGGCGCGCTACGGCTTGCGCGCCAGCACGATCGCATACATCGTCGCGATCGACACGACGCGCCCTTCGGCCGCGCGCACCTCGAAGGCCGCGCGGCAAGCCTCCGGCGCG